>JBLHKE010000316.1:0-8580 GCA_047619485.1 Verrucomicrobiales bacterium
GGTGAACATGGGACATTTCTGTATGCCGCAATTCGCCGCGGCCTATCCGGACCGCAAAGACTACCAGAAGCCCTAGCGCGATTGGCCGCGAGAGATTCCCGATGCTTTTGTGAGGAAGTTTGGCGAGGGGTGCCGTGGGCAAGGGGTGAAGGGCAAATACTCGGTCGTCCCCTACCCCGCCTGTGTCGGTTGGGTCGATCGCTTCATCCCAGGCTGGAGCAAAGCGCAGTTGCGCGACAGCCTGAAGCTGGTGCGCGACTTCATGGCACCCGACTGGGACATCCATCCTGAGATGATCTCGCACACGCGGGTGCTGAACCTGCAAACCGGCCGTCCGTTCGCCGAGATTAACAAGCACACCATGGAGAACTCGCACCCGGCCGAACCGGTAAGCGTCGATTACCTCGCGGAATACATTTCGTTCGCGTTGCAGATCCTGAAGAATGCCGAATTGCCGTGCGAGGGATTCACCACACCCGGAGGGTTTGGCAACCTGGTGAAATCGGAGCTGTCGCTGGCCGCCATCGATGCCCTGCGCGCGACCTTCGATGTTGAGGTGCCGCACTACTTTAAATATCTCGAAACCGGTGACGCCAGCACACAACCGCAGGTCGAGCACGCCTCCGGTCTCACTACCGACGACCCAAAGTGCGCGGTCAACGTCATCGCCGGCACGGGCGACTGGTTCGGTGGTTGGGACGGGGTTGGAGCCGGCGACATCGAAGAGTCGGCCGACCGTTTCATCACTGCCGATTTCAAAAAGGGGCGCATGGTGGAGATGATCGAGCGCGATGAGCCGGCGATCATGCTCTGCCACTGGCCCGGCATCTACTGCAACCGTGAAGAGGACGGATTTAAGATTTTTCAAAAGGCCGTCACCCGAATGAACGAGGGTTACGGTGACCGGGTGGCGTGGATGAAGCTCAGCGAGATCGCGCGCTACTGGGCAGCGAAGGAACTGACGTCCATCAAGAAAAGTGAAGCGGCGGTCGAACTGAACGCCCCTTTCGCGGCCCCGGACTACACCCTGCGGTTCAAGATGCCAGCAAAGCGGGCGCCGGAAGTGGTCGTTGGACTGGAACGCAAACCGCTGCCGCTCAAGGAGGCGAAAACTCAGAAAGAGCTCACCGCTGGCACCTGGCTGCGCGATGGCGAGTTCGTGGTGGTATGCTTTGATCTGCCTAAGGGGATCACCCGGGTGTTGTAGGCAGGAGTGTCACTCCGGCCAGTGCGGTCAACCAAGGCCGACAGAGAGACGACTTCTCCACCAACCACAGGTTGCGGTAGGCGACGGGGTTGCTGACGAACCAGCGTAGAGCTGGTGCCGGCAGGTCGCTTACGCTTAGGGCTTGTCAGTGAATAACTCCTACAATCTGCTGGTTATTTTGGCCATCAGCCGCGTTAGCTTTCAACTCAAATAGCCCGCTATAATCGCTGAAATCTGCCTTGGTGCTGGCTAAAATTCCTGCGCATCTTTGTATGACTTATTTCCGAACACGCCCTTAGCGCTGGGACAACTCCGCCACCGGGATGCCCGCCCCGCCCGCCGCCAGCAGGAGGTTCCATTGGGACAGCGTGAAACCTCCGGGAGCCGCACGGTCGGGCGCGGGACGCTCAGATCCTCCCCAGCATCCGGTCAAGCGAATCCGACGTCTGGTGGACGAGGGCTTCCGGCTAGTGGAGATAGGGATGGAAATACTCGAAGGGGACGTAGCCATCGTATTCTGTGGCGTCGAGCCCTTCCATCACAGCAGGCCAGTCGGTAATACCATCGAGGAGCGGGCGGAAGGTCTCTAGGCTGAAGTCGGTGCCCCTCTTGGTGAACTCTTTGAAGTGCACGTTGCGGATGCGGTCACCGAGGATGGAAATCCAGTGCTCTGGATACTGGAACATCAGTGTGATTGGACCTCGAAATGCTGATGACGGGGTAACCTTCGCCCTAGTAATTGTAGCGCATCTTTCGTCCGGTGGGGCTAGCTTTGTCTCATGAGAGCGCAGCTAATTTTCGCCACTATCTTGATTGCTCACCCTTTTGTTGCCCTTGCCGATCCGGCGCAACAACTCTACCTCGATGATCTCGCTGTGGAGATTCCGCCGGTCAGCTCCGACACGTCGGTGTGCTACGACTACGACATCGTCTACGTGCGATCGCCACGCGACGGGGACCAGGGCAATTCACTATGGTCGGAGATCGCGCACCCGGCGCTGATGGATTCGGGTGCGGATCTGGTCCTGCTGCACCCTGATGGAATGGAAGAGATTCTGATCGAGGGTGGCGTGGATGGCGCGGTGACCGACCCGGTGGTCTCGCTCGATGGCGAGTGGGTATTCTACTCCCATGTGCGTGGCTTGGGAGGGACGAGCCAGCACGGGAGATTTCCCAAGGAAGGCGCAGACATTTACAAACTCCATCTGAAGTCGCGCGAGATCGTGAGGCTCACCGAGCAGCGCTACACGCCGAACACCGGTGCTGCGGATTGGGCGAGCGATTTTCGTTCCAACGAGAAGGGCAAGACGCGCATCGAGCACGGCGTGCTCAACATGGGGCCGTGTCCGCTGCCGGGTGGGCGTATTGTCTTCACTAGTAGCCGCGATGGCTTCATCCCACCGAAACACCCTTCGCCAAGCCAGCAGTTGTTCGTGATGGATGACGATGGCAAGAACGTGGAGAAGATCGGCCACATGAATATCGGCATGGCGCTGCACCCGGTCGTGTTGAAGGACGGTCGCATCATGTTCAGCACGCTCGAATCGCAGGGCTTGCGCAGTTCGTTGCTGTGGGGGTTGTGGCACATCCGCCCGGACGGGACTGACTGGGGGCCGATTTACAGCGCGTTCCACACCGGCGGGGCACCGGACGCATTTCATTTTCAAACACAGCTGAGCGATGGCTCGATCATTGCCGAACAGTATTACAACCAGAACAACTCTGGTTTCGGCTCGTATCACAAACTCCCGCCTTCACCGCCCGACGGGGTGTTGGCGTTCGGGCCAGCTTGGCGTGCTGATCTGCGCAATGTGCCGCTGAAGTTTGGGCGCCACTACAACGGCAAGCCGAAGCTGCAGCGCTTGCCATTCACGCCAGCCGGCGTCGAGGCTTTCACGCGCTTCTCCCCTATCAGCGACAGCGAGGCTGACCCGTCGGTGCTGAATGACAAGGGCTCGGCGCGTGTGGGAAAATTCACTCACCCATCCGGCGCACCGGACAAACACCTGCTCACCGTCTGGTCGCCGGGACCTGTCAATCATCAGAACGGGCTGAAGCTGCCGGCCGCGGACGGTGGGATCTATCTAATCAAAAATGGCAACCCCATCGACGAGCCCGCGCAGATGCGTTTGATCAAGAACGACCCGCGCTACAATGAACAGTGGCCGCGCGCGGTCGTGCCCTACAAGCGTATCTACGGAATCGATGCACCGGCGACGCTCGAGCCGCTTGCCAACGATGGATCGATCCACAAGGAATTGCCCGAGGGCACGCCATTCGGCTTGGTCGGCGCTTCGAGTTTTTACAAGCGCGAGAGCTATCCAGAGGGGGCGCTGGTCGGTGGCGATGTGACCGCTGGGTTTGTCGGTGGGCGCGATGCGAACGGCTACGAGCGGCTCGATCCGTTCAACACCTCGGAGAACGGCGCGTCGCTCAACTGGTTCAACCAGGGGGCAGAGGCCGGGCGCTATTCGAACAGCGACATCCACGCGCTGCGCATCGTTGCGATGGAGCCGACGACCCACCGCCACCGCGGCAACTACCCACGCGAGGGGCGCCGGTTTTTCAGCCACGCGATGGAGCGCCTGCGCATCCTCGGCGAGATACCGCTGCGCAAGCCCGACAAGGACGGCAACGAATCGCTCGATCCCGATGGCAATCCGGACACCAGCTTCCTCGCGAAGATCCCGGCCGATACCGCTTACACGTTCCAGATGATCGACCGTGACGGTATGAACCTGACGGTGGCGCAGACCTGGCACCAGCTGCGGCCAGGCGAAGTGCGCAACAACTGCGGAGGCTGCCACGCGCACAGCCAGAAGCCGACCGACTTCGATCTCACTGCCGCCGGGCGACCCGATTACAAAGTGTGGGATCTGGTCAACAAGACGCCACTGGTAACGCAGGGCGAAAGGTTGCAGGAGAAAAAATCCGGAATCGAGAACGTCGAATACCACCGCGACATCCGCCCGATCCTCGACCGCAGCTGCGTCGCCTGCCACACCAAGACGAAAGACGAGCCAGCTGGCAAGCTCGTGCTCGACGCAGATGACGAATTGATCAAGGTGCCGAACCGGGGGCAGTTCCCAGCCACCTACTACCGCCTGGCGATGGACGCCAAGGCGCAGTTCGGGCATCAACCGCTGATCCACAACGGCAGCTGGCGACAAACAAACGCGAGCCGTTACGTGCGCAAATTCCAGAGTCGTCGCAGCCTACTGGTGTGGAAGATTCTAGGCCGGCGCGCAGACGGTTGGTCGAATGATGATTTCCCCAGCGCAAAAATCCCTGGTGACCCCGACTCGCTGCACCACGGTGGTAAGCGCATCGAAAACACGCAGCGCAACCGCAACCAGTCCGACCTCGACTACAATGGCAAGCAGATGCCGCCGCAGAAGGCGGTCGATGCTGGCAAGGTGAAGGCGCTGACTCACGATGACCAACTCACCATCATCCGCTGGATCGATCTCGGCTGCCCGATCGACTTCGACTACGATCCGGCTAGCCCGGAGTCGCGCGGTGAAGGTTGGATGGTCGACGACAACCGCCCCGTCTTGGCCGTGACGCATCCGAAGGCGGGTGCCAATGCGCAACTCGATCGCATCCTCATCGGTGCCCACGATTACTACACCGGGCTCGAGTTTGAGAGCTTCGCAGTGAGCGCAGACTTCGCCATCGATGGCGTGCCGAGTGGAGAGAATCTCGCCGCAAAGTTCATGGAGAAATCGCAGGGGGTCTGGGAGATGAAATTGAAATCGCCGATCTCGAAGCTCGAGCGCGGAACCTTGAAGGTGTCGATTAGAGACCGCGAGGGGAACGTAACTCAGATCGAGCGCGTGTTCTCGACGGGCGGGTAGGATGGACCGTGGGCAGCAACTGAGGCGGCGACCGCGCCTTTTCCGAGATGGAGCCAACGTCGATTCCTTCAGAAGGCGTATCGAAATAATCTGTCTGATCTCGTCCTGCCGTGGCGTGATTTTGTATGGCGGCGAATGGGGAGACTGATCACGAAAAGTGGCACCGAAGACCTTGTCGCAGAGCGACGACTCTTCGCCAACTGGTTGCGTCACTGGCTCACTTCGTGATGACTCGCCTGCGTTGGCAGCGATGCCACAAGATGCGAGACCGGAACCGAAGGCCACGATCTTGAGAAGTATATAGAATGAAATTGGCGATCTCGACCTCCTGCCGCAGCCCCGAGCCGAAAGGCACTGGGCCGACCGGGGGTCGCTATTAAATTGCCACCTAGTAGACGGAAGCTTCTGGCCTGTCTGCTGACCACCAAAAAGCCGACCCCGCCCAAATTGGGCGAGGTCGGCCAGGTTTGCGCTGCGCCCTCCTGCTCCTCCTTTTCCTTCCTCCTTTCCCTATTGAGGTTGAAGCGCAAATTGGTGCTGCCGTCGGCTAGAACTAGCCGACTAGGGTGAAAAGTTAAATTCTACTTATGGTTTCTATCGCTAATTTCAGTAGTCAGTTGTATTAGTAATCCATTCGAAGTCCACATCCGGAGTTTCTTAATAATACCGGGACGGAAAACTGATACTTGAGAGGATCATCCCCCCCACCAGATAAGCTGGGAATCGGGACTCGATCTTTACCGGTAAAGTGAAAATTCTTCATCGGAGATCGTTTTAAGGTTACGTTACGAAGCCATAAAATGCTTGTGATTAGCGAGTTAAATAACATTGATCTACTCGCTCCTGTAGCAGCGAATCCCACCGGGGCTCCGTCGCCCAAAAGAGAGTGCTATGGATGAGGCTTGTAGAGCTCGACGCGGTGCGTCGAGCTGCCTTTTTCATCTCTGCCCCCGACGAAGAGCACTTTGCCGTTTGGCAGCAGGGTCGCGGTGTGGGCATTTCGCGCGGTGATCAAGCTGGGGGCGATACTCCAAGTGTTAGTGCTAGGATCGTAGAGGACGCAGCTGTTCGATGCCGGGCTGTCGTTAAGATATTTGGAGGTCAGGACATCTCCACCGGCGACGAGAACATTGCCATTTGCGAGCAGGGTAGCCGTGTGCCTGGCACGGATACGGGGGAGCGGGTCGGCAGCTTGCCACTCTTCGCTCACTGGATCGTAGAGCCGGCAACCGGGATGACTCGCACCGCCCCCGGCGATGAGGATGTTGCCACCACGCAGCCGGATCGCCGGAGCGGACAAGTCCAAGGTATTCAGCGCCCCAGCGGGGTGCCAGGTGCCGCTGGCTGGGTCGTAACGCTCGCTACCGAGCTGGGGTTCCTCTGCCCGGCTCCCACCGGCGACTAGGACGCCGCCGTCGTTCAACATTACCCAAGAACCACGAGGGTGCGGGGTGTTCATCGCCCCGGTCGGAGACCAGGTGCCGAGTTCGTGGTCATACAGCTCACAGCTTTGCGCATCGCTCCCGCCCCCGGCGAGGACGTCGCCATTTTTCAACAGCAGACAAGCACCATCGACGCGCGGCGCTGCCATCGAGCCGGTCGGGGTCCAGATGCCAGTGCCAGGATCGTAGAGTTCGCAACTCGCCAGCGGCACGCCTCCGCGCGCCACTCCCCCGGCGACGAGCACCTTACCGTTGGGAAGTAGTGTCAGCTGCGGTCTACTGCGGGGACGAAGCAGTGAACCGGTCAGGCTCCAGGTGTTCGTGTCAGGTTCGTAGAGGTGACAGGCGGACAGCGCGACCGGAGCCGTGCTGTGGCCGCCGACGACGAGCACTTTTCCGTCAGGTAAAAGGGTTATCTGGTGCTGGGTTAAGGGAAACGGCAGCGACGT
The DNA here is from genome assembly GCA_047619485.1 of Verrucomicrobiales bacterium. GTDB lineage: Bacteria > Verrucomicrobiota > Verrucomicrobiia > Verrucomicrobiales > DEV007 > JBLHKE01. The sequence continues at coordinate 6,956 of JBLHKE010000316.1, forward strand.
GAGATCGACGGGCACGGGCTCGTTTGGTTGCTCGTCTTTGTCAGTCTCCCACACATTGAGCCGACCGTCCGGAGTGCAGTGCAAGAGGGCGCGGTCAGCGCCGGTTCTGTCGCGGGCGAAGCGGATCCAGTTGGCTGCTTGGCCGAGCTGGAAGGAAAGTCGCTCGCGCCGCCGTGATTCACCGGGTTCGGGTGCGATCGGAAACAACTTGAGGCTGTCATCGCCGCTGGTTGCGATGAGGGTGCGGTTGTGGGAAACGGCGAGCGCGGTGACGGCACCGCGGTGCGCCAACCAGCCGAGCGCGGTGATTTCCTGCCAACTCGCAGTGTCCCAAACCCGAATGCGACCATTCTCATCGCCAGTGTAAAGCTTGCGCCCATCGCGTCCGAAAGCGATCGCGGTGGCGTAGCCTCCCGATTCTTCACCGAGGTGAGAGACAATCTTGTCCGGCTCCGCGAAGCGATGGATGGTGACGCGCGCGCCGAAGTCGGAAGAGGCGATCCATTCGCCATCCGGTGAGATGTCATGGCTGGCAAACGGGCTGACACGCTTGCCGAGGTCGCCGCTCCACTTAACCGTGCCCTGCTCGAGATCCGCGCTGAAGAGCCAACCATTCATCGAACCCGCAAGGTGCCGCTCATCCGCTGAAAGCACGCCCTGGCGGGTGCGGCCATCGTGCATCGAATTCTTGCAATCGCTGCGCAGGCGCCGCTGCTCACGCGAACTCCCGTTCTCCATCGTCCAGACGACGATGTCCGTGCTTAACTGGTCTAGCGTAATCGGCCGCCCGTCCTGCAGCACCGCGAGTGGCGTGTACCACGAGGCGATCGGCTGGTGGCTATCGGCGGCAGCGGATCTCGACAGTGGGATGTCGCACAACTGGACGAGGTGGACGTCAGTTTTGTAAAGAACCCGCAGCCCATTGGTGGAGGCGGCGGGATGGAATGCTTCATAGCTCGTCTTCACATGCCCCAGCCGCACGGCCGGGCGTGGAATCCCCGCTGGCCAATGCCGGACGGTTCCCTCGTCGCCCGCAGTCACCAGTGAGCCGGAGGCAGCAAAGGCTACATTCCGAATCGCCATCTCGTGGCCGAGGTAGAATCTGGCACGGCCGTCTTGGGCCGAGCGCGTGATGAGATTGCGCGGCGGTGAATGGGCACCGTGGCCGCCCACTCGCTGGCTCTCGGCGAGATCAACCTCATCATCATAAGTGTTGGCGTCTGCCCCCTCGGGGACTCCGCGCGAAAAGTCGTAAACACGCACGGCACTGTCGCCGCCGACCAGGGCAAGGCGACGCTCGTCGGAATCGATCGCAAGGCCATGAATCGAGAAACGGAACTGGTGATCAATGAGCATTCGGCCAGTGGCGACTTCCAACACGCGCGCAGACTGCTTGAGGCTCGCACCAGCCGAAAATGCGAGAAATTTCCCCGTGCGCGAAAGTGCAATCTCACCTGGGTATTCGCGTCCTGGCAGGATGAAGACCGGTTTGGGAATACTGGTGAAATCCCCGTCTACTTTATAGATATGAAGGAAGCGCGCCCATGAATCGGGGGTGGCCTCGACGCGATGCAGGACGAAGGATCGCCGGTCGGGAGAAACTGCGAGCGGTGCGCACATTTCAG
>JBLHKE010000317.1:0-8571 GCA_047619485.1 Verrucomicrobiales bacterium
ACTGCTCGCCGATGATACGGAAGATGGCGTAAAAGATGAAGAAGCAGGCGGTGAGGATGCCGTAGGGGAGTTGCTTCCACTTGAGGCGGATGGCGAAGAGGATGAGGAACAGCGCGAGGCCTTCTAAGAGAGCCTGGTAGATCTGCGAGGGGTGGCGGTAGTTGAGGAAGGGGCTGATGGCTTCGCGGAGGAGATCGTTATCGCGGGAGAGCTCGATAATTGGTTGGATGTCGTTGGCCTGCGGGTCGATTGCGGTTGTCGCTGAAAACAGTTCGTTGTTGAGGGCGTTGTCGATGAGGCTCGCGATTCTCTGGTTCTCACCAGCAAGCGCGACGACCTGTTCGAGACTTTGTGGCTGATGATCGACGCTGGCGGCATCGGCGACGAGTTGGATGATCTGATCGGCCGGAACGACGCGCTCGATCTGCTCGCTAGTCCGAGGCATCTCGTGGAGTTCTGAAGGGAATTTCATCGCCCATGGGGTGGCATTTTTGGTAGTGATATTTCCCCACAGTTCGCCATTGATGAAGTTCGCGCAGCGCACGATGGCGATTCCCATCGGGGCGACGACGCAGAGGTTGTCACCGATGTGACGCCAGTGGAGTTTGTGGCGCCAGGCGAAATAGAGCGTGAACAAGGTGAGGCCAGCGATGCCGCCATGGCTGGCCATGCCGCCGTCGAGAAAGCGGAAGAAAATCAGCGGGTTGGCGAAGAACTCCTTCGGCGAGTAGAGCAGCATGTAGCCGATCCGGCCGCCAAGGAACACGCCGAAGACCGCGCAGTAGGTAATGAAGTCGGTGAGTTTCTCCTCTGGTAACTCCGAGTAGCCGCGGCGGATGAGGAATCGCAGCAGGTAGTAGCCGGCGATAAAGGCGAAGACGTAGGAGAGGCCGTACCAGCGGATGCCCCAGTTCTCGCTGAAGCGGATGAGGAAGGGGCTGAGGTTGTGGATGGAGTCGGCGAGAGGCACTTGCCGAAATGGTAGCGGGTCGGTTGGGAATCTCAACTGATTCTGGTAGGTTGGCGATCGATGCGGCGTAGCACGGAGTTGCGCTTCGTCGGGTTTCGCTGCGCCGAGTTAAGTGAAGCGCGGATGCGACCCAAGGAGTATGGGACGTCTCGCCCAGATCCTTCAACCTACACCCCTCGGAAATTCCTCGAAATCTGGCGCGGTGGCTGAACTCGCCACAGACGGTTGCAAAACTGGCGGCAGCTAGGTCTAGCTTTCAAACCGCTGGATGCATCGCTCAGGTTGTTTGCTCACCGCAGGCAAGCAGAGAGGGGATACAGTGCTGCCTGTGGCCGGAGAGGGCGGGCAGTGTTGGCGGTGCAACCCACGGAGTGCAACTCCGTGCTACGGCTGCGCCACGCTGGAGCCGAGCAGACAAGAGTGTCCGCTCGGCGGATGTTTATTTCTCTGCGACGACGTCTTCGTCTTTCTCGTCGTTTCCTTCTGAATCAGGCTCGGGCGGCGCGCCGAAGGACTTGAAGAAGCGCGAGGTGCTCAGCGGGTAGCGCTGGCGGAGGAATTCGGTGTGGCTTAGCTCACCGCGCTCTTCGAGGAAGGTGAGCGGTTGATCGTTGAGGTCGGTGTAGTTGGCCAGGAAGAGTTTGTCCGGGGTGCCACCCTCCCAGAGACCCTGGAAGGTGAAGTTCGCTTTGACGCCATCTTTGATGATACTCACACCGACGTTGGAGGTGCCGCGGTGGATTGTGCTGATCACCGTCTCGCCCGGGTGTTCTCTGAGGACGCTGTTTCCGGAGAGGTTGGTGATGTATTTTTCATCAAGACCGAGCATATCGAGGAGGCTCGGCATGATGTCGAGGTGGCTGACTTGGTGCTGCGGGATCGGCGTTTCCATCCAGCTCGGCCACTTGATCATGATCGGGACGTTGGTCTGTTCTTTTTTCAAGGTCGAGCAGTGGAACCAGCTGCCGTGCTCTTGGAATTCCTCACCGTGGTCGCCGGTGATGATGATGGTGGCGTCGTCATAGCGATCTTCGAACTTGAGGAAGTTGATGAAGTCCTCGATCTGGTGATCCATCCAGTTGACCGAGTTGTGGTAGCGTTTCTGCACTTCGATGATCTGCTCTGGGGAAGGGCTGACGTTGGTGTAATTGATGGTCGCATCGCAGTTCCCGTGGATCGGGGCGAAATCTTGCTCCGGCCAGTAGTAGTTGTAGTGCGGCGAGTCGAAAGCGATGAAGTGGAAATGGCCGCCCGGCTGCGATTGCCTCACCTGTTTTTTGAGTTCGTCGACAATGATCATCTCGCGTTCCGGGAAGGCGAGTTCGCCCGGGAGTTGGTTCGAGTCGCGGAAGGCGTCGGCGAGTTTGTGGTCGGTGCCAAAATTGAGTTCGCCGAGCGACTTGTAGCCCAAGTCGCACACGGCGCGCGCGCTGGTCTTGTAGCCGAGCGTTTTTAGGAGCCGGACAGGATAAGCGCCCGGGAGGCCTTCGGGGGTCTCGGCACCTTTGACAGTATCTGCCCAATGCAGTGCGAGCCGGCTGTGGAAGAGGGTGAACCAAGAGAGTGGGGTGCAGTTCGACCCGGCGTAGGTCTGCTCGAAGGCCTGGCAATCGGTGTTGGCGAAGCGGTAGACGAATGGGGTGATCTCCTCGCTGATCGAGTCGGAGCGCCAGCTCTCGACCATCAGGATGTAGATATCGGGCTTACGCTCTAGCTCTGGCAGCAGCGCCGCCTCAGCGAGTAGTTGTTCGTTGGCGTCGATCTCTTGGGGGTCGATGAGCTCGACCGGGATGGTTTCGAGGCCCTGTGGGGGGGAGAATAAACCGAAGTGGACACCGAAGACCTTGTGCTCTTTCTGCCAGATCTCGGTGCGTTTGGTGGCCATGCTCAGACCCTGTTCGGCAATCGTGAACAACCAGACGAGGCCGAAGGCGAGCGCGGTGGGAACGGTGCGCAGCCGGCAGTGGCCGAGCTTCTGGGAGACCGTCTGTAGGAGCAGGAAGAACCCGAAGCAGGCGGCGGCGACAAGGAGTAGAAACGCTGCGGACTGCAGCGGTGTGATATCGATTCCCGAGGCGGCGAGCTCTTGGGTGAGATCGAAGCGACCCGACAGTGTGAAGTCGTTGAATACCTCGACCAGTGATTTGTTCCATGACTGCCGGACGAAGAATGCGGAGATGGCGATGAACGGGATGACCGAGGCTGCCGCGAGTACCATCCAGCGCAGCAAGCGCGGTGCGAGGGCGAGTAGCGCCTGGACGACTAGGACAAGTGCGAGGGTGAACGCTGCGTTGGTCACGAGTCGACCGCAAGAGAGCGCGAGGATCTCTAGTGGGCTCGCGCCGCTGATATCGCTGATGGTGTAGAGATCTTTGACGACGAGCGTGATGAATACCAACAGCCAGAACAAGCCGTTGAACGGCCACGGCTGTCGCGCAACTGCGCGGAAGCGATTGAACAGCCGGGTGAGCAGAGGTTTCTTGGAAGCCTCGCGCTGCGAGCGGAGAATGCAGATCGACGAGTGGGTAATCCACCCGAGCAAGGTGGCGACGCCAGCGAGGTAGGGGACGAGATTCGCGGTTGGCAGGACGAGGCTGGTGACTAGCAGAGCGGCGACGAGCCAGAGCAGGAAGGTCGTGCTGCGATTTAGCTTCTGGTCTAGGTACCGATCGCTCCGTGAGAGGATCCGGTATAGGCGGGTGATCCCTGCCACGAGAAGGATCCCGGCGACGACGAGAGCAGTTCCGATGAGGATGTTGTAACCAAAGCCGCCGTTGCCGTGTTTGAAGAAGAGTTGGAACGGCACTTGGAACACGAGGGTGCCCGCAACCCAAGCAGGTAGAAGTGCCCTTTGCCAACTCACTTGCCGAGAGTCGGACGGAATGGCGTCATGTGGCCCCATGTTTGTCAGTGTTAGTTTCCTGTCGGTCGGCTGAGTGCGCAGCCGGACGACGGCCCTATGGTATCGCGATTGGCAATTGATTCAAGTTTTTCAGCGAACGCGATGATTCGCGCAAATGGAATAAATCCATTCCGTGTAAGGCATTGACTGTAAAGGCTTTGAGATATTTATGAAAACTCTCATTTTTAGAAATGCTCTCGCAGCATCGCCAAGCTCTTAGCGCAGCTTTCGATCGGGTCGGCTTTGCCCTCGAACTCAAGCGAGATCCAACCCTTGAAATTCACCTTACCTAGGGTCTCGGCGACCTTGGCGTAGTCGATGTCTAGCGTGTACCAGCGCCCGCCGCCGTAGTAGGTTTTGGCTTGCAGAAAGACGGTCTTGGGTGCGAGCATTTTCTGTTTCGGGTAAGCATCTTCTAGGAAGTTCCCAGTGTCGAGGGTGACCTGCAACCAGGGCGAGTCGATTTCGTCGACGATACGCATCACACCTTCCGGGGTCAGGCCGAGCCCCCAGTGGTTTTCGAGGCCGAGGATGACGCCGTAGCGTTCGGCCGCTGGGATGAGCTTCTCGATCGAGTCGATCACCCACTTGAATCCGTCCTCGTCGCTGAAGCCCTCCAGGCGCGGCTCGATGCCCTTGTTCTTCATCAGTTCGTCGAAATTTTTCGAGGTGCCCCAGCGTCCGGTGTTGATACGGATCGTGGGGATTCCCATCGAATTGGCCTGTTGCACGTAGAAAATCGTCTGCTCGACATTGTGCCGGCGGACGTATTTGTCTGGGTCGACAAAGTCCTGGTGGGTCGAAAGCCCCATCAGCGGAAGGCCGTTGAGGAAGGCGTGGCGTTTTAGTTTCTGTGCGTAGGTGTTAGAGAAATCATCCATCTGCACCTGTAGGATCTCGACGCCATCGAAGCCTTGTTCCGCAGCGAGGTCGATGCATTTCTCGATTGGCTTTAGTTCGTCGTGCCGACCGAACCCCCAGTAGCTGTAAGTCGAGACGCCGATACTGTGGCGACGGGTGGGTTTTTCCTTCGCTGGTTTTTCTTGAGCGAGTGCTTGGGTCGTCGCTGCGATGCTTCCAGTGCCGAGTCCGAGGGTTGCGGCCTTGAGAAATTGGCGGCGTGGGTGAAGTTTTGGGTTGGGGATTGGATCGCTCATTGGGACTATTTTAACAGAGAGTCGATAGGCTTGTCCCGAAAATACTAGCCCTTGACCAGAAAGCATCCGAACCGCAGTTATTCGCCGTGGCACGCAAAAATTATTCGAACGAGGAACCCACTATGGAAGAACCATCATCAGACAACTTAAAGTAGCTCCTGACGCGACTGTTTCGCACGGTGCTTTTCCTAGGCGCGCTCACCATGATTGCGGTGGCGGTGATGCCGTTCATCGGGCAGCCGGGGATCGCTGGGTCAAAACCGACCTTTGGGCCAGCCGAGTGGATCGCTTGGTGGCTTCCACCCATTGTTCCTACACTTACCGATCGGTGCTGTGATGGTGGTGCTGGTGATGGAACTGGCCGGGTTGGTGAGCATGGGGCGCTATCGCGGAGGGACGACGCTGGCGCTGTTCTTCGGTGTCGGGATGGGGCTGTTCGCGCTCGTGTTGGGATATTGCCTCTACCTGACGGGAGACTTCTCTGGCGAACTAGTCTAGGCGCACAAGAAGGCGGGAATCGTTTTCACCCTCCTGCTGATCGCCACCTTCATGGCGAAGTGCTCGGCGGATGTATTCCCGGAGAAGAATTTTCTGCGCCCGATCTACCTGGTTAGTTTGTTGGCGACGGTCGGGGTGAAGGCCGGCGCTTCCGAGACAGCCACACTCGATGGGCTGGAGGTCTCGCCAGAGATCACTGCTGCGCTCGAGATCTTGTAGTTATGCGAGGATGTCCTTGTTAGCGATCCCGTGTACGTCGGTCAGGCGGAAGTCGCGGCCGGCGTAGCGGTAGGTGAGCTTCTCGTGATCCAATCCTAACAGGTGCAGAATCGTCGCGTGCAGGTCGTGTGTGTGCATCTTCCCATCGATCGCGGTGCCTCCCAGATCGTCGGTGCTGCCGTAGCGCAGCCCGCCCTTCACGCCTCCACCGGCCATCCACATGCTGTAGCCGCGGTTGTTGTGGCGTCGGCCGTCTTTGTTCTGACCTTGCGGCGAACGACCGAACTCGCCCCCCCAGACGATCAAGGTGTCTTTGAGCATGCCGCGACGCTTGAGGTCGGTGAGCAGCGCGGCGATCGGTTTGTCGGTCGCCCCGCAGTTGCTCTTGAGCTTCGAGCTGAGGTTGTTGTGCTGGTCCCAGCCGCGGTGGGTGACCTGGATGAAACGCACGCCGGCCTCGGCCAAGCGGCGCGCCATCAGGCATTGGGTGCCGAAGTCGTTGGTCGATTTCTCGCCGATCCCGTAGAGGTTTTTGGTGCTCTCGGATTCCTTCGACAAGTCCATCACATCGGGCACCGAGGTCTGCATGCGGAAGGCTAGTTCGTAGGACTCGATGACGCCTTCGAGTTCGGCGTGGCTGCGATTGCGCTCCAGCATGTCTTTGTTCATCGACTGCACCAAATCGAGCTGGCGGCGCTGGGCCTCAGTGTTGAGCACGGGGTTGGCGATGTTTGAGATCGAACCATTGCCAGTGCCGACGCGGGTTCCCTGATACGAGGCTGGGAGAAAAGCGGAACCGTAGTTCTGTGCGCCACCGAGGTTGTTCACCGGGTTGATGGTGATGAAGCCGGGCAGGTCTTCGTTGACCGAACCGAGCCCGTAGGTGACCCACGCGCCCATCGACGGACGGACGAAGTTGATGCTGCCGGTGTGCGCGGCGATGGTCGCCTGCGGGTGCGCCGGGCTGGTGGTGTGCATGCCGTTGAGGACGCACATGTCGTCGGCGTGCTTGGCGAGGTGTGGGTAGAGCGAGGAGATCGGCGTGCCGCTCTCGCCGTGCTTCTCGAACTGGAATGGGGAGGCGAGCAATTTGCTCTTGCCATCGCCCTTGCCGCCCGCCTTCTGCAGTGCTGGCTTGTAGTCGAAGGTGTCGAGGTGGCTCGGACCTCCCTGCATGAACATGAAGATCACGCGCTTGGCGCGGGCGGGGAAGTGTGGTTTTTTCTCCGCGAGCGGATTGGTGTAGCCGACGTCCTTCTGCACCGCATCGGCGGCGAGACCACTGAGGGCGAGGTAGCCGAATCCGCAGGAGGTAGCCCGCAGCAGGTCGCGGCGGGTGAACTGGTTGAAGGCTGGATAGTCCATGGTCGGTGTTATTGCAGGTAGCGGAATTCTGAGCTGGCGAAGATCGCCTGGTAGAGTGCCGGCCACCCCCTTGCTCCCTCGGCGTTGACGTAGGCGATGGCACGAGTGGCCTCCGCCTTGCTCGGCTCACGGCCGAAGGCTCTGAGATACATCGTGCGCACACGAGAGAACGGGTCGGCCGAGCCGTCCTCGAGCCGGTCGGCTGCCGCTTTGGCCTGACGTATGACGAATGGGTTGTTCATCATGTAGAGCGCCTGTGTCGAAACCGTGGTGATGTCACGCCGACCGGTGACGGCAGATGGCTCGGCGAAATCGAAGGTCTCGAGCACGGGCGGGACGAAGTTTCGGATGATCGGCATGTAGATGCTGCGCTTGGTGAAGCGATCGCCTTCGGGCAGCGTGGCGTTTTTGCCGATCTCACCTGGTTTCATGCGGCGTACCGGAGAGGCGTTCATCGGGCTGCGGTCGAGCTGGCCGGAGATCACCAGCAGCGCATCGCGGATCGCCTCAGCTTCGAGCCGGCGGACACTGCTGCGCCAGTGGAGGCGATTCTCGGGGTCGGCTAGGAAATTCTTCCGCTCGTATTCGCTACCGAGCTGGTAGGTGTGCGTCAACATGATGTCGCGGATCGTCCGCTTGATCGACCATGAGTTGTCCCGGGAAAAGCGTTCCGCGAGGTGATCGAGCAGCGCCCGGTTGGATGGGCGCTCACCGGTTTCGCCGAAGTTGTCGACCGTGCGCACGATCCCCTGGCCGAACAGGTGTTGCCAGATGCGGTTGGCCATGACGCGTGAGGTGAGCGGGTGGTCTTCTGAGCTGATCCAGCGCGCGAGCTCCAGCCGGCCGCTGACGTCTTGGTTGAATGCTAGACCCTCAGTGCCCGCTGGCAGCAAAACCTTAGGGACGCCGCGCGCGATCTCCGCGCCGAGGTTCTTTGGGTCGCCTTTGACATTGATCCGCCAGTTGTTGATTTTGCTCGCCTCGCCGACCGCCATCACCAGGTCATCGCTCAACTTGGCACCACCGCCTTTGCCTTTTTTGGAAGGGCTGCTTGCCCTGGCTAGCTGCTTTCTGAGCTGCTTCAGCTCGTCGCGTTGCTGTTTGGCATTTTGCGACCTCTTCTTGCCGTCCTTGCGCAATGCTTGCTCGAGGGTGGCGATCTCTTTCTTAAGCTGCGCGATGCGTTTCTGGTTCACTGCTGGGCGGGCTGCTGGCGCCGGAATTTTTCCGCTCCCGCCTGCATGCAGCTTTTCGAAAGCGTTTGCATTCAGGTAGTTGTTTCCACCGGCGCCCTTGTTGCGCAGGCCGTTCATCACCTGGGTGCTTCCAAAAATCCCCGCCAGCGCGTAATAATCAGCCGTCGGAATGGGGTCGAATTTGTGATCGTGACAGCGCGCACATGAGATCGTCAATGCCATGATCGATCGGCTTGCGACGTCGATCTGCTCATCAATTTGATC
>JBLHKE010000318.1:0-8531 GCA_047619485.1 Verrucomicrobiales bacterium
GAAAACCTCATGCGGGCTGGAGCTTGATAAAATCCCCGCTGTCTTCGTTGCTAAAGCGCCCACTATCACCAGATAGCTTAGCGTTTATCGCCTCGCCAGCGGGAATTTTCTCTGCGCCCCATTTCCATAGCAGGTTTCCGGAGGTGCCCCATACTTCCCACATTCTCAGAGCTTGCGAACAGGCCGGGCTGAGGGTTGTGCCCTTACACCGTGGAAGCGGTGCCCATGACTTTATCTGTGATAACGCCTTGTTGAACGGAGCCCTCAAGGAGACAGACCCCTTGCGTTAATTTAGCTCTACTATGACTACGACATGAGACGGACGCGGAAGTTTTTGCTGAATATCAAACAGGATCGGGAGATGCCTGATGGGGCCTGGTTTGTGCATGGGGTCTCTCCGACGGCGGGGCAGGAGATTTTGTTTGGTGATCATGAGAAGGAGACATTCCGGAAGATCTTGTTTAAGCAGCTGAAGTTCTCGGGGCTGCGGGCCTTGGCTTGGTGCTTCATGGGCAATCAATTCCATCTTTTGCTCGAGGTGCCTGACAAGGAAGTGGCTTTGGCCGCGCTTTCTGATGAGGACGTGCTCTCGCGTCTGGCGGTTTTTGGTGGGGAGAAGTCGACGAAATTTGCTTTGGCAGAGCTGGAGACTTGTCGATCGATTGGCAATGTCGCGGGCGTGGAGCGGATCGCTGAGAAGGTGCGCGCAGGTTTGTTTGATCTTTCCCTCTTCATGAAGGAACTGAAACGGCAGAACGGTGGGCGCCGGCTGAAATCGGCTCAGTGGGGTGGGCTGCGTGATTTGAAGACTGTTCCGGTGGTCACGTCATCGGGATGCCCGCTCTCGAAGGCATCTGCGTAAGTCGTTGACCAACGGATCTGTAGCACGCGTCACTCTCGGCAGCTACTTTCGATACATCGTCAGCGCGATCGCCATCGGCGCTGGCCCCAGGTCGGTCTCGCGGCCGTTGGCGCCGGCTTTGCCAGTGCGCTGCCCGGCGGCGATCAGCCGGAAGTCGGTGAACTCGCCGGTCGCCTGGTCGAAGGTGAGCGTGCCGTGGAGTTTCGGTGAGAAAGTGAGTTCGCCCGAGTCCATCTCCGCGCTGCCGCTGAGTTGGTAGGTCTGCTTGCTGCCACTCTCGGCAGCGAGTGAGGTGAAAAGCTGGCCGTCCTTAATGTCGGCGTCCTTCCAATTGCTCATCTGTCCGCGCACCGCATCTTTAAGACACTCGCGCGCGATTTTTTTGAACACCTGATCAGGGATGGCGGCTTTGGATTTGCTGCCGGTCACGAAGGTCTTTGCCTCCTCGGGCGTGAGGTCGTACCAGCCGAGATTGTAGGGGTTCGGGAAGCGTGTGTCCCCGGGGCGCTCGACGTCTCCGCGTGGCAGATCTCGGTAAGCTACCTCCAATTTCAGCCCGCCTTTCTGGATCACCTCGCCGCCGAAGAGTTCGAGCTTGTCAGTCGGTACCGGCTTGGGATTGGCATTACTCTTGCGCACCATTTCCTTCCAGTTGGCCAGGCCGCTGGTGATCGTATCGCGGGCGCCGCCGTTCGTCTGGCGCGCGAATTTCCCGGAGAGGTAGTCGCCCTCTGGTGTCATGCAATACAGGCCCTGGTGGGTGGAGGTTTGCTGCGGGAAGGTGCCGCGCGGGGCGTTGGCGGCGTAGGTTTTAAACAGCTTGGTCGCCACTGGATCTGGCGGATTTTTCAACCAGGCCGGCGGAAACAGGAAAAAAGTCTCCTCGATGACGCAGACGTATTCGGAGGCGATGTGTTGAATGCTAGGATCTGACCAGATCTCGCGACGTCCGATGACGCCGTTGTTTCATGTCTCGCCGCAGGGGTGGCCGTTCATCGCCCACAGCAGGATCGGCCGATCCAATTGCTTGGCCTCCGCAGCGGCCTCGGACAGGCTGCTGTGCCAGCGCACCTTGCGCCAGCCGAGTTCCTCGTCGGACGGGTGGATGAAATCGATCCAGCGGTTGAGGCTGGCATCGCTGATCTCGGGCGCCGGGTAGTGCGCACGTTGCTCACCGGGCTTCAGCGTGCGACTCGGCTTCCAGTCCTTGTCGGTGGTTAGGCACAGGCAATCGAGCATGCCGTGGTGGTTGTTGTCGGAGTTAAAACGTACGCCGACCTGGTGTTCGCCAGCGGTGAATTTTCGAACTCCGGCACGCACCCAGGCGACGAAGCGCAAGTCGGGCTTGTCGTCGCTGGCGATGTTGATGTTCTCGTGCCGATTCTTGAAGTTGACGTTGAGCCACTCTCCCGCGTCGAAGCGCACGTTTAGCTTTGACGCGACCGGGTTGGCGCGCAGCCACAGGACATAGGTGCCGTCCTCCGGGATTTTGATCGTGTAGTCCGCCGTGCCAACCCGGTCGCCCCAGTGGGCGATGAGACCATTGCCGGACAGTTCCTGCTTCTTCACACTAAAATACCAGCCGTTGTTTTGAACCGATTTCTGCGTGGCCTGTTCCGCCTCAACCCATACCGATTGGGCAAGAGCGGACGCAATTAAGGAAAGTGTGAAGAGTGGAGCAAGTAGCGGGGGTCTCATGTTTGCCCTATATTGGTAGCAGACCACCCCTTCTTACAGATTTTTTTACCACAGCAGCCGATTCCATTTGCCCGATCAGAACCAAAAAGGCTGCGAAATTTAGCCTACGGATCTGCGGAAAGACTTCGTTACAAAAAGTTGGCAGTGCGCAATCTGCGGTTAAATTTCTTTTCCCAAGAAAGCATGAAGCATTCCCCATTTTCCAAATCGACGCATCTGAAGCTAGCCTTTGCGATCGCCCTCGCCCTGCCAGCCGCACTCCCCGCTGCCGAACTCTCGTTCAACCACGACGTGCGCCCGCTGCTTTCCGATCGCTGCTTTGCCTGCCACGGCCCAGATTCCCACGACCGCAAAGCTGACCTGAGGCTCGATCAGGCGGATGGCAAGGAAGGTGCCTACCGCACGCACAAGGGATCGACCGCGATCAAGCCGGGCTCGCTCGAGGACAGCGAGCTGTGGTATCGGATCATCACCGACGACCCGGACGAGGTGATGCCACCGCCAAAGGCGCACAAGAAACCGTTCGACGAGGAGGAGCGCGCCATCATCAAATCGTGGATCGAGGCCGGCGCGCCCTACGATGATTTCTGGGCTTTCGTCCCAGCGAAGAAAACGCCACCCGCGGCCGTCAAAGATCAGGCTTGGGGAGCGGCTACCATCGATGCCTACGTGCTGGTTGAACTCGAGGCGGCCGGCTTGAAACCGAGCGCCGCGGCCGACAAACGTACCCTGATTCGGCGGGTCAGCTTCGACCTAACCGGGCTGCCGCCGACCCGCGACGAGGTGCAGGCGTTCGCCAATGACGAAGACCCAAAGGCTTTCGAAAAGCTGGTCGATCGCCTATTGGCGAGCCCGCAGTATGGCGAGAACCAGGCGCGCTACTGGCTCGACCTAGTGCGATTTGCCGACACCAACGGCATGCACAAAGATTTCTACCGCAACTTCATCGCCTACCGTGACTGGGTGATCCGCGCTTTCAATGACGATCTCGGCTACGACGACTTCCTGCGCTACCAGCTTGCTGGCGACCTGTTCCCGGAGGCGAGCATCGACCAACTGGTGGCCTCTGGCTTCAACCGGCTGCACCTGATCATCGATCGTGGCACCGCGTTGCCCGAGGAGAGTTTTTTCAAGAACGTGCTCGATCGGACGAGCGCCGTCGGCACCGCGTTCATGGGGCTGACCGTCAATTGTGCCACTTGTCACGATCACAAATACGACCCGATCACGCAGGCGGATTTCTACTCGCTGTTTGCGTTTTTCAACAACATCGATGCAAACCCGGAGACCGCCGGTCGCCCGAGAGACGGCTTGCAACCACCGTTCATCACGCTCGCCAGCAAGGAGCAAGAGATCCAGCTAAACGTCCTGCGCGCGACGGAAGCGAAGCAGCAGGCCGAGCTGAAAGAGGCGCAAGGGCCAGAGAAAAAGACGGCCGAGCAAGTGTTCAATGCCGCCAAGAAGGCGCGCGAGACTTTCGAGCGTTCGATCCCCAAGGCGATGGTCATGAAAGAGCGCTCCGAGGTGCGCCCGACCTTCGTCATGGAGCGAGGCGACTACGAAAAACCGGGCGCGCCAGTGACTCGCAACACCCCGGCCTTCCTCCCGCCACTCGGGAAGAAAGGTGAGGTCGCCACCCGCATGGATCTGGCCGAGTGGTTCGTCAATCCCGGCAACCCGCTGACCGCGCGTGTCGCGGTGAACCGCCTCTGGCAGCAGCTCTTCGGCACAGGCATTGTCAAGACCTCGGAGGACATCGGCGCCCAGGGTGAGCCGCCGAGCCACCCTAAGCTGCTTGACTACCTTGCGGTGACCTTTGTCGAATCCGGCTGGGACACCAAGGCACTCATCCGAGAGATCGTCCTGTCCAAGGCCTACCAGCAGAATTCGTCCGCCGCGCCCGAACAGTTCTCCGCCGACCCGGAGAACCGCCTGCTAGCCCGTGGTTCGCGCTTCCGCATGGACGCCGAGATGATCCGCGACCAGATCCTCGCCACCAGCGGGCTGCTCTCGGATAAGATGTACGGCCGCAGCGTGAAACCGCCGCAACCCGACGGTCTATGGAAAGCGGTGACCATGACCGGCGAACGCTTCAAGCCGGATGCCGGCGAAGAGATCTACCGTCGCAGCCTCTACACTTACTGGAAGCGCGGCATGCCGCCGCCGCAGATGACCATCCTCAACGCGCCGACTCGCGACGCCTGCATCGCCCGCCGTGAGCGCACCAATACGCCGTCGCAGGCGCTGCTGCTGCTGAACGAGAGCGAGTACATCAAGGCCGCGCGCGAGCTCGGACGGAAGATGGTCGGACGCCCTCAGTCAGAGGGCATCGCCAAAGCCTACGAGATTGTCACGTCGCAGTTGCCGGATGAAAAGGAGATGAAAATCTTCCTTGAGCTGCATGAAAAACTCGCGATCCACTACCACAAGCACCCCGAGCTTGCCGACGAATTATGCGCAGGGCTCGAGACAAAGACTGCCGAACAGTGTGCCGAGATTGCGCGTTGGACGGTGTTCGTCAACGCCCTCTACAACCTCGACATCACCAAGACCCGCCAGTGAGACAGATGAAACACGATCCCATCACCACCGAATTCGACACGCTGCAATCGCGGCGCTCGTTCCTGCTCAACACCGGCGTTGGCCTCGGCACCGCAGCGCTCGGTTCGCTGTTCCCTGGCAGCACGATGGCGGCGGCTGCCAAGCAGGGCAGCGGCCTGCACCACGCCGCTAAGGCGAAGCGTGTCATCTTCCTGTTCATGGCTGGCGCACCCAGCCAGCTCGACCTGTTCGATTACAAGCCAGAGCTGCGTAAACAGTTCAAGAAGGAGCTACCGAAATCTGTTGCGGGGAACCAGCGCGTCACCGCGATGACGCGTGGTAAGGAGCAGCTGGTGGCGCCATCGATGTTCAACTTCTCGCGTCAGGGCAAGAGCGGCATGTGGATGAGTGAGCTGCTGCCCCACCTGTCCTCCCAGGCCGATGACCTCTGCATGGTGCACTCGTTCAACACCAACGCGATCAACCACGACCCGGGAAAGACCTCGTTCTGCACCGGTTCGGAGATCCCCGGCAAGGCTAGCATGGGCGCGTGGCTCAGCTACGGGCTCGGCAGCCTCAACAAGGATCTGCCGGATTTCGTCGTCATGCCGTCCGCCTTCTGGAGCGGCAAGGTCAACGTCCAGGCGCTCTATTCACGCCTGTGGGGTAGCGGTTTCCTGCCGTCGAAACACCAAGGCACCTCCTTCCAGACCACCGGCGACCCGGTGTTGTTCCTCTCTAACCCGAAGGGGATCGATGCCAAAGTGCGCCGCGACATGCTCGACTCGCTCGCCGAGATCAACAGCGAGCACCACCGCCGCATCGGTGACCCCGAGATCCGCACCACCATCGCCCAACAGGAGATGGCCTTCCGCATGCAGACTTCCGTGCCGGAGTTGACCGACATCTCCAACGAGCCAAAAGAGGTGCTTGAAATGTATGGTGCGGAGGTCAACAAGCCCGGCTCGTACGCGCGCAACTGCCTGCTCGCCCGCCGCATGGCGGAGCGCGACGTGCGCTTCATCCAGCTGTTCCACCGTGGCTGGGACCACCACTCGAGGCTCCCAGAAAACCTGCGTGGCCAGTGCCGCGACGTCGACCAGCCGACCTCTGCACTTCTGAAGGATCTCAAAATGCGCGGATTGCTCGACGACACGCTCGTCGTGTTCTGCGGCGAGTTCGGCCGCACCGTCTACGGCCAGGGAACCCTGACAGAAACCAACTACGGCCGCGACCACCACCCGCGCTGTTTCTCCGGCTGGCTAGCTGGCGGTGGCGTCAAAGGCGGCATGGCCTATGGCAAGACCGACGATTTCAGTTACAATGTCGTCCAGGATCCAGTGAAGGTGCCTGACTTGCACGCGACGATGCTCCACCTACTAGGCGTCGACCACCAGCGCCTATCGTTCCCATTCCAGGGTCTGGATCAGAAGCTCACCGGTGTCGAGCCCTGCCGGGTGGTGAAGGAGATCATCGCTTAGGAGTTATTTACTGACAGGCCTTTATTAGTCGAAGGCGCGTTCCGGAGGTCGTTGACCACGGCGACGGGAAGTGGGGTGCCTGCTTTCCCTAAAAGTCAGATTTCGTTGCAGTGGTGAATGAGGACTCGCCGGTTCCACGGTGGTCGGTCGACTGGGGTGGAGCCCAGTTTGAGAGTGAGGTTGTTGTTGCGGTCAGTTAGCTGTCGTCCTCCACCCTGTAGTGTACCCAACCGCTTGCATGGTTGATCGTGTGATAGATTTCAAACTCGTTGCGCCGGTGGTCGATGAAAATGGATCCGGCAGGGAACTCGATACCCAGGTGCATCACGGGGATCGTCTACCTGTCGCTACGGCTTTGCTGGCGGATCATTGCACGACCAATAACGGCGTTGCCTCCAGAAATCCTGTCGAACTCGGCCTGAGTGCATCGATCCCAACCCGCTGAAGTCAGAGAGAGATTCTCGGTCCCCAGCCCTCACTTGTCTGGGCTGTAGCACCGCCATCGCCTTCGCCGAGTTCGGTGAACTCTGCGACTCAAGCCTATTGGATGGAATCGGGCGCACGGTCGTAATCCTTCGTTCGCTGCAGAACAGCATCGTTGATTAAAATGGGGTCGGTGCTGCAGCCAACGACTCGGAGGCATCGAGAGGAGCGCCAAAGCTTCTTCCTAGCTCAGCGCCTGATTCCATCTCATGCCTAAAATAAACTTAAATAACTTCATCTAATTTTCGCTGGATAATCGTAATTGTTGTTCCATTATAAAAACATCTAATATTAGAAAGTTATGACAACGAAGTTAAAAAACAGCAAGAGTTCGAGCGATGAGGTGCGCACTGAGGGCGATGCGTTTCACTCTAATCCTGAGGAGGAGGCCAACTGGTTGAGAGCGGTCGCGAACGGGGATCGCACGTGTTTTCGCCAACTCCACGAGCGCTTCCGCGTTATCCTTTTTTCGACGATCTACAAGGTGTTGAATAATCACGAAGACAGTGAGGATGTTTTGCAGGAGGTCTTTGCGCAGATCTGGGGAAAGGCGCACCTGTTCGACTTCAAGAAGGGCAAACCACTGACATGGGCGAACACCATGGCGCGCAACCGTGCCATTGATCGCTACCGCTCGAAGCAACGCCGTGCCTCACTCGGCGAGCGCTACGAGGATTTTGTCTCGGTCGTCAGAGACAAAAATAGCGTCAATACCGAGGTGGAGATCGAACTGAACGAGACCAGTGCCGTGCTGCAGGAGGCGGTTTTTGAACTCACACCAGCGCAGCGCCAATCGATCGAGTTGGCCTATTTTAGCGGATTCACCCAGCGCGAGGTTGCCGAAAAGATCGGTGAAGAAGTTGGCACCGTGAAAGCGCGGATCCGTCGCGGAATCCAGCGGCTCGAAAAAACCGTACCGAAGCGACTGTTGGGCTCGACGTTGAAGCTGAACTAGTGAAGTTTTTAAAAAATTAACATCACGGCCAGTTAGAGCTTGGAAATTTTAAAATTTCCTTCTCTAATCGCTGGCGTGAGTGCTTCTATTTCGACTTTCGTCCGATCTCTCCCCTTCCCTGCGCTCTTCGCAGCTATCTGCTTTGGCTTCGCCGGTTGCGCCGCTCCTGACGCGGGCGTCGCCAACAGAGCCGAACCGCTGCGGATCGGTTTCCGGGCTCCCTCGGAGCGTGCGACGGAGGATGACGCTGCCGCCGCCCTTCCCAAAGGCGGACCAAACGACGTGGCACGTTTCCTCGCTGGCATGTCGAACCGCGCGCGTGACGATTTTCAGAAAACCTCCACGTGGAAGAACCACACCGGAGAGATGGACGTGCGCTGGAACCGCGCGGAGGGTCGCCTCGCGCCGATCCGCTCCTTCCGCCGCACCCAGCTCGGCGGGTTCGGTCGTGGCCACGTGTTCTACCCCTTCGGTGGCCCAGACTTCCTCTACGCCGACGCCTTCTTTCCCA
>JBLHKE010000319.1:0-8521 GCA_047619485.1 Verrucomicrobiales bacterium
GAATTCAGTCATAATCCGCCGTCCGATGCAGGAGTATATTGGAATATTCGCCAAAGCGGAGGGTGGATTTGGGCGAATTCTAAAACGATTGTTGCCGGATCAGGTAAGTCCGACAGGCTCCTAGAGGCTCAGCTCAAACTAGTGCTCCGGGTTAGCTAGGAAAATGAGTGTCTCGCTCTCCCGATGGTGGGACGCCATTGCTCCCAGTCATTTCCCTCGAGCGGTAGCCTCCTCAAGAACCTTCGACCAAACTCTGGCCAGACGATTGCAAAACCGAACGATCTTATCGTCAGCGCTCCTATTCCGAGTGTAAGACGGGCACTCATGCCCATCGGCGTTGGGTTAAAGTGAGGGCGCAGTCATGTAACCTAGCCTTCAGGCTGCGTAAGAAGCGACCGTTCCGTCTGCGCATGGCCTAGGCTCTCGGTGACACGCCATACGGCCTTGGATTCGGTTCCCGCACTGGCGATCAGAGAACGGGATCGCTTCGGTGGATGCAGCCTAGAGAGGCTGTCGGGAAACTCACTCAGAGCATCAAACCGTAGCCGAACTCGCCAGAAATTGGCCGCATGTCCCTAGACCATCGCGACGCCCACAAACGTTCGTCCAAACTCTGGCGAGTTCGGCTACGACTGGCCACACCCGCTGTCTGCGAGCCATCCAAACAGAACGGCCGGCTCTGGATTTCTCCGGAGCCGGCCGCTGTGAGTTATACTCTGGCTAACGAAGCCGCGTGCGAGATTAGCTCTCGTCCGCCTCGTCGCCCGGACGCCACTCTTCGGTAGCGCGGGTGAAGGCCTGCTCGAGTCCGACGAGGTCGGCGCTCGGACGCAGTGCCTCGAAGGCTTGCGTCTCTTTCTTGAGCTGGTCTTCGCTGTAGTTCGCGGCCTTGATCGAGAGGCCGATGCGGCGCTCGACCTTGTCGACCTTGATCACACGAGCTTCGACTTCGTCGCCGACGTTGACCACGTCTTTAACTTTACCAACGTGCTCCTCGCTAAGCTGCGAGATGTGCACCAGGCCGTCGATCTCGTCTTCGAGTTGCACGAATGCACCGAAGGTTGCGATCTTGGCGACGACACCTTTGACAAGGTCGCCGACTTTGAACTTGTCGTCGATGCCTGCCCAAGGATCTCCTTCGAGCTGCTTGGTGCCGAGACTGATACGCTGGTTCGACTTGTCGATTTCCAACACGGTCGCTTCCACTTCCTCGCCCTTCTTGAGGACTTCGGATGGGTGGTTGACCTTGCGGGTCCAGCTGAGGTCGGACACGTGGACCATGCCGTCGATACCGTCTTCGAGCTCGATGAAAGCACCGTAGGCGGTGAGGTTGCGCACCTTGCCCTTGATCGACGAACCGATCGGGTAGCGTGCTTCGACCTCGTCCCATGGGTTGGGCTCGAGTTGGCGGACACCGAGGGAGATTTTCTGCTCCTCCTTGTTGACGCCGAGGACGACTGCCTCGATTTCCTGACCGTTGGTGAGGATGTCGGACGGGCGGGTGATGCGCTTAGTCCAGCTGAGCTCGGACACGTGCACAAGACCTTCGACACCTTCCTCGACTTCGACAAATGCGCCGTAAGGAACGAGTTTGGTGATCTTGCCTTTGACGTGCTGGCCGACTGGGAAGCGTGCGTCGATCTCTTCCCACGGGTTGGGCTGGAGCTGCTTGAGTCCAAGTGAGACGCGCTCTTTCTCGCGGTTGACCTCGAGGATGACGACATTGACCATCTGGCCGATGGCGAGCATCTCGCTCGGGTGGTTGATACGACCCCACGACATGTCGGTGATGTGGAGTAGTCCGTCCATGCCCTGCAGGTCGACAAACGCACCGAAGTCGGTGAGGTTCTTGACCATGCCCTCGACCTGATCGCCTTCGTTGACGGTCTGGAGGAATGCCTGACGTTGCTCGGCGCGCTCGGCCTCGATGACCTCGCGGCGGGAGAGGACGATGTTCTTGCGGTCGTCGTTGACTTTGACGATCTTGAACTCGTAGACGTTGCCGACGTATTCGGTGAGATCCTTCGGTGGGATGATGTCGATCTGCGAACCTGGAAGGAATGCTTCGACACCGACGTTGACCATGAGACCGCCTTTGACGACTCCCTTGACCTTGCCTTTGACCAGTCCGCCGTCGTGGAAGACCTTGACGATCTTATCCCAGTTTTGCTTGTGGGCGGCTTTCTCTTTCGAGAGGACGATCATGCCCTCATCGTTTTCGAGTTTCTCGAGGAGGACTTCGACTTCGTCTCCGACTTCGATGTCCTCGTCTTCAAATTCTGTGCTCTGGATGGCACCTTCGGATTTGTATCCGATATCTACCAGCACGACCTGTGGCTGGATTTCGAGGATGCGCCCGTTGACGATCGACCCTTCGCGGAACTCGCGGAAAGATTTGTCGATCAAGGCAGCAATGCGTTCTGCTTGACTCATATGTAGTGTGGTTAAGTTGGTTGTTAGGTTAATAAGTTCCTACGTTGTCCCGATAGGAAACCCTCCGCAGCCGCCGGGACGCCAACAAATGGCTGCGAAGAGGGGTCGGAATGCTAATGGGGAAAGCTGGGGCAGGCAAGCGCGAAAATCCCTAATTTTCAGGGGGGAAACGACGACTTCACCAGAGCAGTCTCACAGTTCGAATCCCGCGGTTCGCCGGCAGATTAAAAAATTATAAATTTCCGCTATTTTTTGAGGTTTTCGATGCTTGCCTGCCCTCAGTCCAAGACGACTCCTAAAGGGCACCTCCGGAAACCTGCTGTGGAAATGGGGCGCAGAGAAAATTCCCGCTGGCGAGGCGATAAACGCTAAGCTATCTGGTGATAGTGGGCGCTTTAGCAACGAAGACAGCGGGGATTTTATCAAGCTCCAGCCCGCATGAGGTTTTCCGAGGTGCCCTAAAGATGCCGATCATCCGACTCACCACTAAGATCAACTGCCCAATTGAGGTCGCCTTTGATCTTTCCCGCAGCATCGATCTCCATGAGGAATCGACGGCGCACACCAACGAGCGAGCCGTGGCTGGGCGGACGAGCGGCCTCATCGGCGCTGGTGAACGCGTGACTTGGGAGGCCACCCATTTTGGAATCCGACAGCGGCTGACCTCCGAAATCACTGAGTTTGAGCGACCTCATCATTTCCGCGACTCGATGGTTGATGGGGCGTTCAAGCGCTTTGATCACGATCACGATTTCGCAAAAATTGGCGGTCAAACGATCATGACGGATCGCTTTGATTACACCTCTCCTCTGGGAGTTTTGGGCGCAGTAGCGGATGCGCTTTTTCTCAAAAAACACATGACCGAGTTGCTGATTAAGAGAAACCAGCTGATCCGCCACGTCGCCGAATCCGATCCCTCCAAAGCCCTGGCGCTTGTGGAAGAGGCTTAGGCGGGACGTCACTTCGATTTGCAATCGAAGTGACGCGAACTAGAAAACACGAGGTTTCTGAGAAATATTGCGCCTGCGATCCCTTGACAAGCAAAACAATTCCTCTAAACTAGGCAACCTTCAGAGTTCAAAAATTCATTTTGGCTCGTGGGAATTTCTCAAAATAATTCTTTTTTAACACAAACATCAGATGGCAAACAGCAAACAAGCCGAGAAGCGTGGTCGCCAGACCATCAAGCGCACTGCGCACAACACTTCGATCAAAACCCGCGTGAAAAGCACCCGCAAGGCGCTCGCCACCGCAATCGAAACTGGTGATAAGGAAACCGCTGGCAAAAAGCTTGCCGAGGTCGCGTCCGCCGCTGATCGCGCTGCGAAAAACGGCGTGATCAACAAAAGCGCTGCCAGCCGCATCAAGTCTCGCTCGACGCTGGCCGTCGCCAAACTGGGCTAACGCCAATTCCGCGCGGTGGACGACCACCACGCCCCGATTTATTTCCCTAGACCCGTGCCCTCACCCGGCGCGGGTTTTTGTTTTCAGGGTTGCGCCCCCGTGCCGATCTGACTAGCACTAGAGTCGATGCCAGAGCAAAACAAAACAGCTGCACCAGCGGTAAAGAAGAGCAAGGGCGCCGTGTTTGTCGCACGCCTGTCTAGCACGCTAGTCCTGTGGGCACTCATCTCCGGCGCGCTGTGGTTCAACAACAGCTACCTGTTCTACCTACTCGTCAGCTCGCTCGGGCTTCTCGGCTACTGGGAATTTCTGCAAATGTTAGGACACCGGAGCAAGAGCTTCAATGTTCTGCGCAACTGGTCGCTGCTGGTCGCCGGCGGATACCTGCTAGTCCGGTTCAACCACTTCGAGAGGTTCGGCTCGAGCGACTTTGGCGCCGTCGAGTCGGTCGCGATCTTTCTCGCAATCACCGGCGCCTTCACAGTGATGCTGCCTTTCAAGATCGACGCACGCCGCACCATCGAACAGATCACCCAGGCCGGGTTCGGCTTCGTTTACGTGGTCATCCTGTTCACCTTCCTCGCCCACCTGATCTACTTACCCAAGGATGCTGGCGCCGGCGCGCCGACTGGCGGTTTCTATCTTCTGTTCGTGCTCGTCGTCACGAAATTCACCGACATGGGTGCCTACGTAACCGGGACGCTGATCGGCAAACACAAGATGATCCCGCACATCAGCCCGGGCAAAACCTGGCAGGGATTCTTCGGCGCGATCGTCTGGGCGGTGCTGGGTGGATTCGTGGTCTTCTGGATTTTCCCCAGCCAACTCCAATTGCTCACGCCGATGCACGTCATCATCCTAGGGGTCATCCTGGCACTTGCCTCGGTGATCGGCGACCTCGCCGAATCTGTCCTCAAACGCAGCCTCGACGTCAAAGACTCTGGCCACGTCCTGCCGGGGATCGGCGGCGCGCTCGACCTCATCGACAGCCTGCTGTTCACCGCCCCGATCTTCTATTTCTACCTGCGCGCCGTCCAAGGCTAGCCCGGGAAACCACCCACTATGAGTAAGAAGCGCGTCGTTATTTTGGGATCGACCGGATCGATCGGCACCAGTTCGCTCAAGGTCGCCGGCGACATTCCGGATCGCATGGAGGTCATCGGGCTCGCCGCCAATAGCAGCGTCGATGCAATCGCGGAGCAGGTCTTGAGCACCGGAGTAAAGCACGTCTGCCTGGTCGATGAGAGCAGCTGCGAACAGCTCGCGCCGAAGCTCGCCAGCGACGTCGAACTGCACCACGGCGAAGACGGACTGGTCGAACTGGCGACCCTGCCTGACGCGGACATGGTGATCATCGCGATCGTTGGCACCGGTGGCCTGCGACCTGCACTCGCCGCGATTGAAGCCGGCAAAGACATTGCCGTCGCAAGCAAAGAGATCCTCGTCATGGCTGGCGAGGCCGTGATGACCGCGGCGCGGGAAAAAGGCGTCCAAGTCTTGCCGATCGACAGCGAGCACAATGCCATCTTCCAGTGCATGGAGGGGCGTTCGCCCGATGATGTGACCCGCCTCATCCTGACCGCCTCTGGTGGTCCTTTCCGCACGCTGCCAGCCGCTGAACTCGCCGAAGTCACGGTCGAGCGGGCGCTCAAACACCCGACCTGGGAGATGGGGAAAAAAATCACCATCGACTCGGCCACGCTATTCAACAAAGGGCTTGAAATGATCGAGGCGCGCTGGCTGTTCGACGTCGAGATGGATCGCGTCGACGTCATCGTCCATCCGCAGAGCATCGTTCACTCGATGGTAGAGTTCGTCGACGGCTCGGTGCTCGCACAGCTGAGCCACTCGGACATGTGCTTCCCGATCCAGTACGCGGTCACCTGGCCGGAGCGCGTGGCGAACTCGCTCGAGCCGCTCGATTTCGCCAAACTCGCCAAACTCGATTTCGAAGCACCGCGCGTGGATGATTTCCCAGCGCTAAAGCTAGCGCGCCGGGCAGGCGAGATCGGTGGCACCCTGCCGGCCGTGATGAACGCCGCCAACGAAATCGCGGTCGAGGCCTTCCTCGGCGGCCGCATCCCCTTTCCCAAGATCTGGGAGAGCGTCGCCGCCGTCATGGACGCGCACGAGGTCACCGAGCACCCGACGCTCGATCAGATCCTCGACGCCGATGCTTGGGCGCGCGGATTTTCCTACGGGGTCGTCGGTTGAGTAA
Source organism: Verrucomicrobiales bacterium (assembly GCA_047619485.1). Taxonomy (GTDB): domain Bacteria; phylum Verrucomicrobiota; class Verrucomicrobiia; order Verrucomicrobiales; family DEV007; genus JBLHKE01. The sequence continues at coordinate 6,056 of JBLHKE010000319.1, forward strand.
TTAGGTCGCTCCGCCACGAGCTCTCCGCAACAACCTGCGCACGATGGCGATCAGCACGACGATCGCGGCCACCGCGTAGGCGACGAGGACGAAGGGTGATTTCTTGCCGTGGCGTTCATGGATGTCATAGACCTCGGTGCCGAGCTCTGCCTGCAGGCCCTTTAGCAAGGTAGGGATACCGACCTGGAAACCACCGAGATCGCTCGCGCCCAAGAGCTTCCCCTGCTTGTCTAACATTGCCATAAACGGGATGCTATTCGGGGCAAGATCAGTTGCGCGGGAAACCTCGTCGCGGTGTTCCCACGCGACCGCAGGCCACGGCATTTGCGCCCACTCGAGGTAGCCTTGCATGCCCTCCTTGCTGTGGTCGGCACTGATGAGAATGATCTCAAACTCCGGGTGGGTCGCCTTGGTCTCTTGGTAGAATTTCACCAGCGCCGGGGTCATTTTCCGGCACGGCCCGCACCAGTGGGCACTGAAATAAATCATGAAATACTCCGTCTGCCCGCCGTCCTGGAGCTGGTAGGGACGTATTTCTCCACTCTTCGGATCGAACCTAACCAATTTATCCTCAAGGATTTGAGAGACGATTCCGGATTCGGAGGCACTGGCCGGATCAGGGATAGAGCAGGTGGTAGCGAAAATCAGGATGGCGGGCAATAGGCGCATGGTCGGGCTATCTTTTAATATTGGCTCGATCGGCCTAAAATGATAGGAATATGCGCGTCCTAGCCACCCGATTTGGGTTTCTGGACAAGGGTTATGTATCAATCGATCCACGCTCCCGACACGGGAATCGCGCAAGGACTGCGAGCCGTTGTGCTCGTCGCCTTCGTCGTGCTGGCATTCTTGCGTGGTTCGGCGGAGGCAGTTTCGATCTCTGAGTTCGATGAAGAACGCGCGCAGGAAGTGCTGCGCAGCGCAGATGCGAAATCGCGCACGCTTGTCTACCGCGCCTGCCGGGGACTCGGCAGCGCGGGGCAGTCCCTCTACCGCCGGGTGCTCGAATCGGCACTCGCCTACCACGAGTGGAGGATCGAGGACTCGATCGACCTAGCAAGGGCGGAGGCGAACAAGTTTTCGGGCACGCTGTCGAAACTGAAACAGCAGCGGCAGTTCGCGCTGGAATACACCTTGGCGGACCTGGCACGGGACGCCGCCCACATGACGGAATTGCAGCGCTCTCACGGGGATGCGGAATTGTGGTTCAAGGAAACCAAGGCGCAACACGGACGGGCGATCGCCAGCATGGAGGTGATCAATAGTTCGGCCACCGCGATCGATGAGATCCGCCGGGAGATCGCCCACTGCGACGGCAAGGCGGCGGGAATTTCGCAGCGCACTTTCAATCGGGTGATGAGCAAGCACTCGACCTTCGCGTCAAACTTGCACGACCGGCTCGGGGAGCTGGCGGCCTTCCGCAAGGCAGCGCACCGACACGCGAAGGCACTGAAATACAATCGCGCCCAGACCTGGGCGACGGTGGAGATGCGCACCTTCGTCGACATGCTAAACGAACGCCGCCACGCGCTAGGGCTCTCCTCCCTGTATCTCGAGAAGCGCTTGTCGGTGGCCTGCGCGTCGCACTCGCGCGAGATGGTGGAGTTGGAATACATCGCGCACCGTTCGCCAGTGATCGAGAATTCGACGCCGGACAAACGTGCTGCGAAGGCGAAGTACCCGGGCACTTTCGTCGGCGAGAACCTGTTCTTCTATGTAAGCCCGCAGAATGCCCGCGCAGCCTTCGATGCCTGGTGGGAGAGTGACGGACACCGCTTCGTAATGTTCGATCCCAAGTCGGAACAGATCGGGCTCTCGAACTCGCCGGCGACCCACTGGGCGATGATGACCGGGGTGGCGCCAGTCAGCGCAGCGATCGAGACGGCGTGCGCGGAGTGAGGTTTCGGCCTGTCGAGCTTGGAGCATCCGTCCTTGTCGCCCCAACCCCAACTGCTGCACTGTCAGAGGCTGGAGAAGCTGTCGGGGAAATCCGGGCGCAGCAGGCGATGGCGTAACTTCGATTTTGAAATCAAAGTTACCGCTGACGGGAGCTGGGGAGGCTGTCGGGAAAATCATTTTGATCGCGCTCCCACTTTCTGGGTCACGTGTTAAGTCTGTGTTTTGGCGAGGGCTCGCTCTTTTTCGGTTTTACCCGATCCTGTTTCTACCCTGGCTCTTATCTCGCCTTCGTTGTCGCTCGATCCCGCGTTCTGATGACCTGCACGCCCAGTTTCCTCCCTCAAGCTGCCACCGCTGCCCGCCTCGCTGCACTTGCCTCCCTCATCTGGCGGATCAGCTCGTGCACTCCGAGCACCTTGAGCGCACGCTTGAAGTTGTACGACCAGAAGCTCAGCTTGACCTCTGCCCCAGCGAGCTCTTTGCCGCGGCACAGCACTCCGGCCCCGTAGCCCATCGCCGCCTTCACGCTGCCGAATGGGTGTTCGGCTAGCGCGCCGCGTTTCACCA
>JBLHKE010000320.1:0-8444 GCA_047619485.1 Verrucomicrobiales bacterium
CAGAGAAAATTCCCGCTGGTGAGGCGATAAACGCTAAGCTATCTGGTGATAGTGGGCGCTTTAGCAACGAAGACAGCGGGGATTTTATCAAGCTCCAGCCCGCATGAGGTTTTCGGAGGTGCCCTCATGATTGTTTTTCTGCCCAGCCAGACTTGGGATGCCATTCGAGATCACTCGCGTTGCCGGTGAGCAGAGGGAAAGGTGAGCTTCCGCTGGTCCGATCTCGACTAGGCATTCAGCGTGCGCGATCAAGGCATTGCCAAGTCCGACATCGCCATCTTCGAGAAGCTGGCTGGCGCGGTCATGGAGAGCAAGGAACTGCAGAAGGCGGTAAAGAAATACTGAGGGTCTCAACGGATTTCTCTGCAAGGTTGCCGATCACGATTGCCTCGAGCAGCGCTATGGGAATGTGGTTACGATAAGAGACAAGTTCGAAGACCTGCTCAGACACTATCAAAACAAATTTGCGCCGTTCAGAGCCTTAGGGCTGCTAAAGGTAGCGGCGTGAGGATTCGGCCGATTAGATGCACCATCCCGCCATGGAATACGCCGCATCGAAATTGGACATCGAGAACTTACCCAACCTACTCGGCAACTTGAACGCGCACGTAGATTCTTGGGACACCTGCCGCATCGTAGGGCACTGAAACCGTCGTCAAGCTGCCGGATGCGGAGACGTCTGTGGCTTCTTTGTCCCAATTTCCTAAATCAGCGGATTCGCGAACCGAGTAGTTGACCCCAGATTCAGAGACAAACGTGACCATAAGATTAATGCCATCATAGCTCACGTTGGTGACCCGCAAATCCCCTGCCGACGGAACAAACAAAACGTCGCTGTAGAATTGTAGACCTTTGCGCAGATTGATTGTTCCGGAGATAAAGTTGACAGCCGTCAGATCTCCGCCGCCATCAATCCCAGAGATCCCCGATAGCACCACCCCGAAGGACGAACCATTGGTTCCACTCCAATCAGCGCCTAGGGTATCTGAATCGCTGCCAACTAACACTCCATCGACGAAGAGTGAGATCGTCGAACGTCCGCCCTCATCGAGTTCATCAATCACAGCGTAGGTCCACACAATTTCAAGGTCTCCTGCAGCGACTTGGGTCGGGCTCAGCGTGTAGAAAACCTCTCCCAGAACGGCATTTCCGGAGGCACGTAAGACCAACTGATTCCCAGCTTCATAGACCAGCGAATGTCCAACTCCCCCGCCACCAGTCTCGAACAAGATCTCGCGTTCGCCGGCCACCTTTTCGTCAAAGTCGACACAGAGGCGGAACGTGGCGTCGAGCCTATCTAGGTCTGGATAGAGAGTGGAATACGATACCGCGGTGCCAGCAGTCTGATCGACCACAACCGGAGCCTGGCCAATGAAAGCGGTCGGCAGGCTACCGGCGTCATTCGGATCGGATCCACCATCCACCTCGACGCTATCCGAAAATGTGTCCGCATCGGTATCGACCAGCAGCGGATCACTCGAAGGATTGCCATTCACCTCCTCGCCATCGGTCAGCAAATCGTTGTCGGTGTCTGGATCAGTCTGATCGGTGTCCCCCGCGACTTCCGTCGGATCGCCGAGCCCATCAAAGTCGGTGTCGGGTGCGACCGGACTGGTTGCGCCGACAAGCTCCTCGGCATTGGTAAGAGAATCGCTATCGCCGTTGCCTGCCGGTGTCGCGTCGAGATTTCCGAAGTGGCGTTGTTCCCAAAAGTCGGGCAACAGATCATTGTCGAAATCGACCACCGGCACGTCGACCGTCCAGCGCGAAAAAGCATCGGCAATTTCAGGTTCCGAAAGCACTCGCGCGTAGACATTGATCAGAGCCACAGCGCCTTTAAATGTGGTCACGCGCAGTGGGACGGCACCGTCACCGAGGCCGCCGAGTGATCCTTCGACCGCACCACCGAAACCCGACCAAGAAAACAGACCTGCACGCCCAACCGGAACCCCGCTACCCGCGCCGGTCGCCGAAGTCGCACCGCCCGCAGCGCCCTTCGCCGAAAGCCCCAGCATCCCTCCGTCACTATCCAGAGTCACCACGATTTGCACAAAATCGTCGAGCGTATTGACGCGTGGCGTCCCAACACTCACATCGCCAGTGCGGATGCCACCGCTACTCTGGATCACCCGGATCTGCTGTTGGTCGATGATCAACCCAAACCCATTTGCTGAACTACCTGCATCGAAAATCACCTCGGGGCTATGGCTCAACTGCGGTGCACGCACCCAGAGCTCGAAGGTTTTCCCTAGATCAAAACCGTCGCCATTGTCGCCGCCGTCTGTTGCCGCATTGTTAGCGCGCCCGAGTTCCTGCGTGAAAGTGGTGTGATCAGAACCACTGACCGCACGCAGATCACCATTCCTAACATCAAAATTGCTGGAGCCAACACCATCAATCAAAGCGCCACTACTCTGACCGGGAGCCTGGGCGAGGTACTGGTTGAGCAAGGCCGCAGCCACCGCATCCACCGTCACTGTGGCATCCGCTTGGACGCTCCCAGTCCCGTTGGTCGCAGTCAGCGTGTAGGTAGTCGTCGCTGCCGGTGATACCGGTTGGCTCCCCTGCCCAGCTACGCTGCCGACACCTTCAGAAATGGTCACGCTGGTCGCGCCACTCACATTCCAAGTAAGCGTCGACGCATCGCCAGGTGCGATCGTTCCAACCGAAGCCGTGAAACCGACGATTTCAGGTAACTCATCGACGACCACCGTCACCGCGTGGTTCACCGTCACCGCGCCAAGGATCGCGGTAAGTGTATAAGTCGTCGTCTCAGTCGGGTTGACAGTCACCGAACCTTGCCCGCCTTGGTCGGTCACATCGCCGACGCCCTGATCAATCGAGAGCGTGTCGAAATTGCTAACCTCCCATTGCAACTGCACCGCAGCACCCGCGGCAGATGATGGAGGCGTCGCGGCGAAAGACGCGACCTGGGGGCGCTCCTCGTCGGAGGTCAGCGTCAGGATCACCTCCGAAAGTGTCCCAGTGCCATAGTCGACATCAAAAGTGTAGCCCTGCTCGTTGGTAAATTCGGTCCCCTGCGCAAATTCTCCAGCGAGACTCGAATAGGATATCAAAGTCCAAGAATCGTTGATCGCGAAACTTCCCTCCAAAGCAATCTTGAGTGTTGCCCCAGTTTCCAGAGTCAACTGCAGACCATTGCCATTCGCCCGCTCCAATGCTCCAACCTCTGCACCATCGATAACAAACGAGAGAATTCCGTTCGCCCCGACCCAGCTCGGATTCACCTCATTGAACTTGTTGTTGATCCCCGTCGGCAACATCTCCAGCGTGCCATTGATGACCTCCATGAATTTAAAATTGAGGAGTTCTCCAGCAACCGAGACAAATCCAATGCCGCCAGCATCGTCGCCGATACGGACGTTCTGCCCCCCACCCTGAGAACGCAGCGAGGAACCTTGGGCGATCGTCACCGTCCCATTACCACCCGCACCTTCACCTACGAAGATTCCGGCATTACCACCATGCGCACCACTCAGAATACCACCCGTCACATTCAGGACACCAACCGTCCCCTGCCCGATCGTAATCCGGTTCGGGTTGAAGGTATTTGTCGCTCCGATGTTTTCGGCGATCTCACACGTCCCGTTGATGATCGCAGGGGCATTGTCCGGCGGGGTCGCACCGGTATCCCAGTTGGCCACGTCCGTCCACAGACCGTCGCCAGTGTAGGTAGATTGAGAAAAGACACTTGCGCTAGTTGCGCAAAAAGCTATGAACGCCAGAAACAGCGCTCCCGCAGGGTGGAGGATCGGATTTTTCATTGCTTGCAGACAATGGCAAAAACGCCATTGGCAGGCAAGAGAAACCGTTGAGCTCCAGCCTATTCAGAGAGAGATCTAAGACGTGAATAACGACGTCAGCCTCCCACGAAATACGCACACCTCCATCAGTCGTCGTATCACGGTTCTAGGAGGCTAGCGAGTCCGCTTCACCGACACCGCTTGCGATGCGCGGCGAGTGGCTTGGGCGCAAAGTGCTAGTGGGGTTCGCCGGCTGATAGCGACGAAGTATGACGGGAGTGGCCAGCGAGGCCAGTTCCAAATAGCAGAACTCGTCGTCAGGATGGCGGCGGGTAACCCGGGATGGGGATACACGCAAAAGGCAAATTGCGAGCAGCAACCTGGCAGCGGCTACTTTAGATTCTTCAGTTCCTCTGCAGTCCAAGGCAGCACTCTCGTCCCGTTTTCTGCCCGAAAGGTTTTGACCTGTTCCTTCGAGATGGCGAGAGCCTGGTTGCCCCATGCGTTGCGGATGTAGGTCAGAATTGCTGAGATCTGCTCGTCCTTCATAAACCCATGTCCGGGCATCACCGGCGCCACGTTCTTCACGGGTTTTCCATTCACTTCGATCGGCCCCGTCACGCCATGCAGAGCGACCGCAATCAGGCGATGTTCATCACCGGTCACCCAATCGCTCCCCGCGATTGCTGGCGCGAGGTTGCCGAGGCCTTTGCCACTCAGTTGGTGACAAGCCGCACAGCTTGTCGCGTAGAGGACGCGGCCTTCGCGATAGTGTTTCAGAAGCTTAGAGTCATTTTTCACCCACTTGGCTTCCTTGTCTTTGTAGCTCGATATCGCGCGCAGAGGGTAACCTTGCTGCGATAATTTTTTCGCATACTCGCCCAGCAACGGCTGCTTGCGGGTCGCGATCTCCGCCGCGGTTGCTTTCAACGTTTCAGGAAATAAATCCGCAACCCCAGTGGGGACTCCGGCAAGGCGCAGGCCGGTCATGCTGACGAACCAGTCCTCATCACTGAGGGCACCCTCGACGGTCTCCTTGTCTAGCTTGCCCAAGCCTGCCAGCGTCCACATCGCGTGGGCACGACTGTAGGATGAGGCGGACGCGTCTTGCGCGAGCGATCTGATCTCCGGGGCCAGCTCGACCTTGTTCCCGCCGACGATCTGCTTCTGCCCGCTGAGTCGCCACCAGAGATACGGGTGGCTGAGCGAATCGACCAGCGTCGTCGGCGCGGCGACCGGTACATGCTTCTCCGGCACGACGCGGTAGATGCGGCCGTGGCCGATGTGTTTGTCGAGTTCCTTCACCACGCTCTGGTTGCGCAGGTAGGGCGTAAGGAATCGTTTGTGTTGAATGATTCCGCGATGGAGATCGACGATGTAGAGACAGCCGTCAGGACCGAAGCTGCCATTCACTGGGCGGAATCGTGTATCGGTAGAGGCGAGGAATTCGCGGCGGCCGACGGTGTCGTCCTCGAAAGTCAGGTGCTCGTAGCCATCGGTTTCCGGAAACGGCTTCTTCGGTCGGAAGGCACCGACGGTGTTGGTTCCTGGTGAGAAGGAGAAAATCGCGTCCTCCCACTCCTCGCCGAAAGCGCCACTACTGTGAACGGCGAGCCCGCTGATGGTAGTGACACCTTTCGGGTTGCCTCTCTCGTTGAGCATGCCGGGCTTGTAAGCGCGGTTGAGCGCCGGCGTCGGGTGGATCGGATACACCGACCTCGTCGGCGCTCCCATCTTACGCCAGGCCTTGTCGTAGACCTCCCAATCGACTGAGAACCAAGAGCTGTTGGAATTGTGGTAGAGCCGCCCGTAGCGGTCTGTGGACATCCCCCACTGCCCACGACCCGAAGTCGACTGGGTCGTCGCCTGACCGTTCTGCCACGCGACTTTGCGGCTCGACTTCGAACTGTACATCCAGTTGTCGATGGTGAAGTGGAGGCTGTTCTCAGCGTGTTCGATGTTGCCGGTTGCGCCCTTGGCATAATCCATGACCTTGGTCCTCTTGTCACAGACGAGATCACCGTCCAGATCTTCGCAGAACCACATCGTGCCACTCTCGACGACGATCACTCCCCCTTCGACGATACTGAGGGTCCGCGGGTTGAGCATGTCGTCAACAAACGGAGTCGACTTGTCCATGCGGCCATCGCCGTCGGTGTCCTCGAGAACCACGACCCGGCTAATGCGCTGGTTTTCCCCGCTTCCGGCGGCATCGATCATGTAAGTGCGGAATTCGCAAACCCAGAGCCGCCCCTCGCGATCCCATTCGGCGAACACCGGGTCGCAGACCAGAGGTTCCGACGCGACCAGCTCCACCTTGAATCCTGGTGCGACCTTGATGGCCTTGAGCGATTCCTCTGGAGACAGCACTGGGATCGGATCAGTGCCCCACTCCTTCCAGTTCTCGGACGCCATCGGATCTTTGCCATCCTTCGGCGCAGCCGAGCTACTACTAACAAGTAGCGCACAGCCTATTGTGAGCACACGGAGGGATTTCGTGATTCGATTCATACACATCGTTCGTAGCATTTCGGGTCGGTTTTTCTTGGGATTGAAGTCTGCCGAAACCAAGAACCTTTATCCCACCCAAGGCAAGTGACAATCCGCCCCCTCGCCATCCCGTCGTGTCATCGACCATAAGAGTTTGCCCGACTCCGTGTCGCCACCGTGTCGGTTCAACATTGAGCGCAAAGATCTGCGAGGTGTGAGCAGGAACATCGTCTTCCTGCGATGGCCTAAATCTGCAGAAACCGACGACGATCTCCTCGGCTTCAGCACCACGTATCATTGGCGGTGAAATCGCTAATACAGGATCAGGTCGAGCAAAATCATGTGACGCATCAAGGAACTTAAGAAATTCATCAGGCATCAATCCCTAGTAAGCGGCGCACCATGCAGCGACGTGGATCTGCGCAAGTGCACGGCGGTCGCTGGCCACACTTTGGCTTCATTTCCATTCGTATAACTGTCGGGGTTAACTAGCCAGCAGAGCTGGTCTGGTTCATCCCCCCTATCATCCGTTGTCAGCTAGATCTCGATTCTACCGAGCCCTCTTCAAACTTGTCAATACTAGCCGCGTTCCCGTTTCAATCACTCACCACTGCCACCCTGCCAGTTGTCGGTCTGGAACGGTGAGGCGGGCAGACCCTCCTTGTTGACCAGGTTGGGGTTTGGCACATTGCGCCAGCCGAAGCGAACCTGGGTCGGCGAGGCAATGTCATTGGCCTCGACGATGACCGTATCGTCGTCGATCACCGCCTTTGCCGGCTGGAAATTGCCGTCGACACCGGCGATCTCAAATTCCCGGAGAGGCTGACCGTCTCGCGACTTCAAACCGCCACCCACGTGGGCAAAGGACAACCGGATCTTGTTCCCCTCGACCTTCGTGGATTTGTAAAGCGGCCCGGAATACACGAGGTTTTTCTTGTAGTCCTTGGCCAATGCCCACAAGGCCAACCGGTTCCCCACGTCGAACTTGTTCTTGGGGTGGACGTTCTTGATGTTGTCGACTAGGTCGGTCGTTACCACCATGCCAGTGCCGGGGATATTCAGGCTGGCGGCCTGGGCTTCCCAGAGCGGCAGGAGGCTGCCGGGCTTGTAGCCCGACCAGGGTGGGAGCTGGACAAAGTAGAATGGAAAATCGTAGCCCCAAACCTGGCGCCACCCCTCGATCAGGGTCTTCATTTTGTCGGCGTATTTCAGGCCGTCGCCGACGTTGGCTTCGCCTTGATACCAAATCGTGCCACGGATGGTAAAGGGTTTGATGGGGGCAATCATGCCGTTGTATCTGTCGCCGTTCTTCGGCTCCGACATGATCCACGCCTCGATGGGCGTGCCACCCTTCGAGGAGGCGATTAGGCCTATAGGAACGTCAAGATCCTTGTGTAGCCGTTGCCCGAAATAAAAGAGCGCAGCCGGGAAGCCACCCCAACTGCCGTAAGTGCTAACGGTTTGAGGACTGCACTCCGTCCAATAGGCGTCCACGTCCTTGGCAGGTGCGGTAGGCGGTTTCTTGGGGGGCGATACGCGCAGTAGCCGGATCTTTGGGTAGTTCGCAGCTGCAATTTCCTCCTTGCCCTTATTGCATGCCCCTATCCCCATCCCCATATTGGACTGGCCAGACCCCAGCCACACGTCGCCGATGAGGATATTCTCTAACTCGATCTCGTTCGTGCCACTCACGGTCATGTGATGGGTCTTGCCATCGGCCGCCACAGCTGGGAGTACGACCTTCCAATTGCCTTGGGCATCGGCCTTGGTGCTGACCGTTGCTTCGCCGAGCTTGACCACGACCTCCTCGCCAGGGTCGGCCCAACCCCAGATCGGCAGTGGCCGGTCACGCTGAAGCACCATGTGGCTGCCAATCACCTTGGGCAGCGTAACGGCGGCTCCGGCCTGCTGCGCGCTGAACAACGCGACGAGCAAGTAGACGACGACCATGTAATCGCTAGGAACTTTGATTTCGGGCGTCGACTTCATGGGGCGGGTGGTGTGGAGGATGGAGGGGGCTCGGGGCGATAAAGGACGATTTGATCGGCCGGAAAAATCGTAACCCCCCTTGTTCCGGGACAATACGAATCTAGACCCGCGCAGTCAATACTGGAGCGCCGGGGTGGATGCGGTAGCGTGATACTCGCATTAAAAAAGACCCCGCATGAAAAATCTTGGCTACCTCACTGA
>JBLHKE010000321.1:0-8442 GCA_047619485.1 Verrucomicrobiales bacterium
TGTCCTAGTGCCGAAGTATTCGGAAACTCGATTACAAGAGAACCTGCTGAAGTTCAAGCTGTTGAGGGCACGCCAAAAACCGTATTTGGGAGCGCGTATGGTGCAATTAATCAGCCGAAGCGCCAAGACCCCTTGGAACCAGGCCTTCTCCCGTCGCGGCGTATCAGGTAGGCTCGCCGGATGTCCCAAGCGCTACAGTTCCTTATCCTGACCACGGCGGGTTGGCTCAACCGCCAGCAGGAGGACGCGATCGATTACTTGAGAGAAGAGAACCGGGTGCTCCAGGAACAGCTTGGCTGCAAGCGAATCCGCTTCACCGACGCCCAACGCAAGCGGCTTGCGAGGCGCGGCAAGAAGCTCGGGCGCAAAGTGTTGAGGAGGCTCGCCGGGCTCAGGCGCGACTTCGTCTTCTTCGTCATCGAACTGAAGACGCGCCACGTGCATATCGCGGGCATCCATCACCAGCCATACGGCGATCTGATGGAACAGGCTGCTCGGAACCTGACCGACGCCTTCGACGGGCTTCCTGCGGGACGCAACACATCTGATCCACAATCGGGATCCGCTGTTCACCATCAAGTTTGCGGAGATCTTGAAGAGCAGCGGCGTGACGCCTTTCAAGCTGCCGCCGAGGAGCCCAAATCTGAATGTCTACGCCGAGCGGTTTGTTCGCTCGATCAAGAATGAATGTCTGAGCCGTGTGGTCGTGCTGGGGTTTGTGTCTCGCGGGACGTGAGACCCAGGGAAAAAGCAAGGTTGACCCGATGCTAGCGGTACTGGAAAGTTTTCACCATGAAAGCAAGGCAAGCAACCACCACCAGTCGATGCCTGGTCTTCACCACGCTGACGATGTTAACCGTTATGCTCGGCAACGCCCGGGAAGCGAGGGACATCCCAGTCCAAGTCTACCTGATGGTCGGCCAGTCCAACATGCAGGGCAAGGGGGCGATTGAAGGAGAAGGGACTAACACTCTTCGTTATATGGTCCAGAATGATCCCAAGGAGGAATACCAGTTTCTCGTGAATGGCGACGGGGAGTGGGTCGAGCGCGAGGATGTCTGGGCCTACTTGGACCAGGCACCGAATGACTCCAAATACAGCGGAATCAAGCCGGGTTTCGGTTCAAGTGGTGGTCAGGTTGGTCCGGAAATCGGCTTTGGTCACAGGATTGGCGATACTCATGAGGGCCAAGTGCTCGTCATCAAGGCCTGTTGGGGAGGCAAGAGCCTGGGCCACAATTTCCTGCCTCCAAGCATTGGAAAGTATCCCAAGCCGGTCATCCCCAAGGACCCCGGCTTCTTTTATCATGAGATTTTGAGGATTGTGAATCATGTGACCGAAAACATCGGCACCTACTTCCCAGACTACAAAGGCCAGGGCATGGAGATTGCCGGCCTTTGCTGGCATCAGGGGTGGAACGATCAGTACGGCGGCTTGGATGCGAATTACGAAGGCAATCTCGTCGCTTTCATCAACGACATCCGCAGCGCCGAACACGGCCTCGGCGTGCCGAACCTGCCTTTCGTCATCGCGTCCAGCGGTATGATTCCAAACGAGTCTCCGGTCGTGCAGGGCCAGCTCGTGATGGCCGATACCAAGAAGTATCCGCAGTTTGCGGGTAACGTTGCCGTGGTCGATACCGACAAGCCGTACGGGCCCGACAAGATGGAGTTTAAATTCTACACGGAAAAATCTCCCGATAAGGTGGGCTACCACTGGAACAACCATGCGCGGAGCTATACCAACATCGGCCGCGCCATGGCGGCGGAGATGCACAAGCTCGACAAACCCAAGCAGCCTTCGCGTCTGATCGCTCACGGCAGTGATGATGGTATCCAGCTCAACTGGCAGCTTGGCTCCGAGAAGCCCAAGAGCATCGAAATTGTGCGCAATGGCAAAAGTCTGGGTATTGAGCTTTCCCCTACGCAAACGGCCTATATCGACGCAGCCGCGCTTCCCGGCGCCAACAGCTACGAGTTGGTGCTCGATCTGACCTCTTCCGGGGAGCAGAAGTTGAGCGCTGCCTGTGACACTTCGGTGGTAGGGCTCAAAGCCTACCCCAGTCTGGAAGGTGTGATGCTCAGCTGGGAGGCCAGAGGTAATTACGATGGATTTCGTATCACGCGTGACGGCAAGGTGATTGCGGATGGCATCGCGGCCGATGCCCGCAGTTTCGAGGACAAGCAGGCCCCGGCCAAGGGCAAGGCCAGCTATGCCATCGAGCCGACCACAGGCAAGGTGGCCCCGGCAACCCATGTAGTGAATCTCGGGCGCGCCGATTCCGGAGGTGCGCTGGTCTACGAACCCTTCGACTACCCCGGAAGTGTGGACAAGCCCCAAAGCATAATCGGCAAGGGCGGCGCGCTGGGCACCAAGGGTGCCTACGCCTACATGAGTGATCAGAAACTCGACAGGGTGCCAGCGACCCTTGCGGGAGGGTTGAGCTTCGGAGCGTTACCCGTCACGGGCAACCGCGGCAGCACCCATCGCTGGAATTCCGATGGGTTCATTGAGCTAAACGACAGCCTGCGCAAGGCCGGCCTGCTGGAAGACGGCGCTACCCTGTGGATGAGTTATGTCTTTTTCGCCGGCCAGGAGTTCACCCACCGCAGCGGCGGTGGAATCGTCACACTCCGCAGTGAGGACATGAAGGAAGGGGTCGGGTTCAAGGCAAGCGGACGTCAGTATGAGACCGCGGTCGTGCTGGATGGAAAAGTGCAGCCGCGTCGGATTACCGGAACCCGGCCGAACACTCCCATCCTTGTGGTTGGCAGGATCATCTGGGGCAAGGGTGGCGAGAACGACAGCTTCGTGCCTTTCCATGTCGGCCCCGACCTCAAACTGCCCGAGAAGGAGGGCCGTGCATCCGTTGCTTTCAACATCGATCAGACCAAGATCAATCGCCTGGTGCTTGGTGGAGAAGGGCAGTTCGATGAGATCCGAGTCGGTGCGACCTATGAATCGGTGGTTGGCGGTGGCAAGTGAGCTCCCCTCATCGCATTCAAAAGACATAGGAAATGGTAGCGGCAAATATTCGCCATCTTCTTCGTAGTTGTCTTTCGGTGGTTTTTTCAATTCGTCCATACTGCCGACGCAATGGCAAGGCGTAAGGTCAAAAAACTCGGACGTACACCAAAACGCTGCTATTTCAGCACCAGACGGTGGCTCCAGACCTTCAATCTCAGCCGACTAGATCCTCGCACACCAGGTTCTCTATGTGAAAAGTCCTCGAAGGTAGGCTCCGTTTCCAATATCAGGCTCCATGATTATTGCTAAGCAAATCCTTTTCTGACCACGGCGTCCCTCGGTGCCTGTCGGGCGGGCTTGGAGGTGGGCAATGCGTTCCGGATCCCTGTCGACGACCGCGAAGGGGCTTGGCTTTGTCGAGGTCGTTTGCTCGCTGGAAAATTTTCAGTAAAAGTGTTACCCGCCGGGTCTAATCGCTCAGGAACAGGTGTGCCCCTACAGAAATGGGGAAAACATGAGACCGGAGGAGAAACATGAATATTTCCAACCAGAACGAGCCAGCCGTATTTCCGACCATCGAGTTCCACCGGAGAAATCCGCGAAAAGATGAGGACGATTTCTTATCCAGCACTCAGGTTATGGTGAGCCTTCGTCAGAGGGAGTTTAACGACATCGTGCGTCGTACCACCGCCCTGAAGCCCCTAGCGGTCACGACACCCGCGAAGGGCGAACTCGCGCGGCAGAACCCGAAGATGAAACCTCAGAAATCTCTTTGGCGCTTGCTGAATCTTTGCCTGTTCCGAAGAATGCGATTTGGGAAGGCGCATGTGTAGGGGGTAAGGATGGTGAATAGCCGCGATCAGTTGGGGGACTGGGAGCGGATGGATTACCCCCCGCATGCGCCAACTCCATCGCCCCGGATGAAACAGTCAAGCACGCTTGACCGACGTCTATGGAAACTGACAAGATCGCGCTGACATTGATGAGTATCGAGAGCAGCCCACCTGCGGATGAAGAGGAGTCCGGCGACGCGAAGTGTGCGGAGGGTTCAACAACCTTGCGTGTGCCACTCCCGCGAGATGCATTTCCTCTGACCTCGCTCACCGAGGTGATGAATTTGCGCGGCGACGATGTCACATCGCAGGAGGCTCTAGCCAGCCTGTGCGAGAAGTATTGGTACCCGCTCTACGCGTTTCTGCGCAGGCGGGGCCATGATAAGGAAGACGCCCAAGATCTCACACAGGGCTTCTTCGCCAAATTCTTATCAGGGAAGGCGTTCGGAGAATTTGACCCGCAACGTGGAAAGCTGCGGACCTACATGCTCGGCGCACTGAAGCATTACGAGTCGAGCGACCGCCGGGAGAAGAAAACTCTCAAACGTGGCGGCGGCTTCGAGTTCGTCTCGTTCGACTGGATGAACGCCGAGAGCTGGTATGGCGCGGAGCCTGCGCATATCGACTCCCCCGAGCTGATCTTCGACCGTCGTTGGGCGATCACCCTGCTGGCGAACGTCCAAGAGAAGTTGCTTGAGGGTTATACGAGAAAAGGCAAAGGAGAGTTGTTTGAGGCGCTGCACATTTTCCTAGATGCCCGGGCAGACAAGGATTCGCTGGAAGAGGTGGCTGGCGGCTTGGGGATGTCGCGCGCTGCGGTCAAGATGGCGATCAGCCGGATGCGTGATCGGCGTCGCCAGATCATGCGCGCCGAGATCGGCAAGACAGTGGGTTCACACGAGCTGATCGATGAGGAAATATCGCACCTCATCAGCCTGTTCCAGGCTCCCGGGGAGGCCGTCAGGAATTGAGCGCCATGGTCACGAAATGCAAAATTTGCGGTAGCGAGATCCCGGACGGGAAACAGAGTTGGGAGTGCCCGGTCTGCACTCTCAAGTCGGGCTTTACCAACGCCTATGGCCTCGAGGGCCAAGTGATCGGCCCCTACACGATCATCGAGCAGATCGGCAGGGGCGGCTTCGGCGTCGTCTACCTCGCGGGGCAATCGACTCCAGTCCAGCGACATGTCGCGCTGAAGATTCTCAGCCACGGCAGGTTCGACGAGGGCATGAAGAGCCAGTTCATCGCCGAGCAACAATTGCTCGCCCTGATGAACCACCCGAACATCGCTAAGATTTTCGACGCCGGGGAGACCGAGTCGTGCATGCCTTATTTCGTGATGGAACTGATCGAAGGCGAGCCGATCACGCGCTACTGCGACAGGAAAAAGTTGACACCGAGGGAACGGATCGAAATTTTCCGGCAGGTCTGCAGCGCGATCCAACACGCGCACCAGAAAGCGATCATCCACCGCGATATCAAGCCCGCCAACATCCTGATCGAGGAAGTCGATGATCGTCCGGTGCCGAAGGTCATCGACTTCGGCATCGCCAAAGCGATGGGTTCCCCGCTGGCTGATCTCAAGTTCCACTTGCGTTCCGGCCAGGTCGTCGGGACGCCAGAATACATGCCGCCCGAGCAAGCGCGTGGGGATTCAGACATCGATACGCGGGCGGACATCTACTCGCTCGGGGTCCTGCTTTACGAACTGCTGATCGGGGCACCGCCCTTCAGCCGCAAGGAGCTCGAAGAGGCTGGCATCGAGGCGATTCTCAACAAGATCGAGAACGATCCGCCGCCCTCGCCGTCGGATCGGCTGAGCTCGATGGCCGAGCAGATGGACACGGTCGCCAACGACCGGCACATCGCACCAAGCCAGTTGCGCAAGCTGGTGCGTGGCGATCTCGACTGGATCGTCATGAAGGCCTTGGAGAAACCACGCAAGCTCCGCTACGAAACGGCTAGCGCCTTCGCGACCGATATCGATTGTTTCCTAGACGACCGGCCGCTACCGAGCCGGCGTCGCACCGTCACCTATTGGGCGCGGAAGTTCGTCCGCCGCAATCGACTCGCGGTGTCGGCGCTCGGCAGCATTGCCGTCATCATTCTCACAGCCGCACTGATCGGCTACCACCTAAATAGACAGAACGCCCAGCAGCGGGCCGAGATCCTTCTCAAAACGCTCGTCAACAGCCGGGTCGAACGGCTCCCCGTCGTCCTCGGTGAGCTGCGCCCGTTCGGGAAACTCACACGCGAACCTTTGGAGCGCCTCGCGGCCGATCCGAAGATCGAGACCCGCGCTCGTGCCCAGCTCGCCCTCATCCAGCAGGATCCCAGCCGGGTCGCCGGGTTCACGGAATTCCTCCTGAAGGCGCAGCCGGATGAACTCACGGTCTACCTTGCGCTACTCGAAGACCACCCGGATCAACTATCGCCAGCCGCGTGGGCGGCGTTGCTCAACGAAAATCTCGAGCCGAAACTGCGTCTCAATGCGGCGGCGATCAGCGCGACGCTGACGCCGGCCGACCCGCGATGGGGAGGGCTCGGTGAGGAACTCGCAGGCTGGTTGGTCAGCTCCGGTGCAGTGGACGACCCGCGCTGGCTGTCGCTGTTCAGACCGGTAGCGATGTCGCTCATCAAACCTTTGCGCAAGATTTATTCAGATGAGAATGTGAGCAGGCCGCGGGCCACCGCAGCTGCCGCCCTGGCCGAATACCTCCAAGGGGATCGGAGCGAGATGCTCGGCCTCTTGCAAAATGCCCGCGGCCCATTCCAACTCGCAGCCATCACCGATGTCCTCGCCCGCAGCTCAGACTCTGCCAGCGTGCTAGGCGAGGAGATCGGGCGTCCACTTCCCGTGCTTGCAGATGAGGATGCACACCGCGCCGCTGCTGAAAAACACGCACGCCTTGGGCTCGCGCTGCTGGAACTCGGCTTGGAAGATCAGGCTTGGCCAATGTTCGAGCACGGCCCGGATCCCGAGATTAGATCCCACCTCATCCACGCATTAGCCGAATACGCGGTCGATCCCGAAATCCTTATTTCACGGCTCGAATCGGAGACCGACGCCGGGATAATCAGTGCTATCCTCATCGCCCTCGACGAGTTCGACGTCGCCTATATCCCACAACCACGGCGCGACGCTTTGCGGCCGATGCTTGAGGATTACTATTCGGCTGCAAGTGACGCGGGAGTCCGATCGGCGGCGGAATGGCTACTGAATCGATGGGGCATGGCAGGCAAGCTGGCAGAACTCGACCGTCCGCTGCTCGGGAAGGCGCCCGGGGGAGAGCGGAGTTGGTACCTGACCGGAGGAGGAGATTTTACCATGGTGCTGCTGCCGACCCCGGTCGCGGGCTTCGAAATCGGATCCCCGGTCACCGAGATGAACCGATCGGAGGACGAGCACCGGATCGCGGTGGACATCGACCGCCGCGTCGCCATCGCGACCAAGGAGGTCACCGTCGCGCAGTTCGTGCGATTCGCGAAGGCGATGAACGACGAGAAGATCAAGAAGACGGACGTCGAGCCTGGCGCCGATCCGTGGGATGGGCTGGACGCGAAGCACCCGTCACCGACATCCGCGATGTGCGGCATCAGTTTGAAGGAGGCCGCTCTCTTCTGTTGGTGGCTATCGCGGGAAGAGGGGCTCGCCGACGAGCAGTGCTACCTGTTCGAAGGTGAAGAGTACAAAGATGGCAACCCCGTCCTCGTCGAGGGCTACCTGAACAAGGGTGGCTACCGGCTCCCTACTGAGGCTGAGTGGGAACTTGCCTGCCGCGGTGGCACGACCAGCGCCCGGCACTTCGGCACCTCGCCCGACCTGCTCTCGAAGTATGCTTGGCACCTCGATGGCAGCGGCGGTTCCTCGCGTCCCGTCGGCTCGCTCTGCCCGAACCCCTTCGGCCTATTCGACACATTGGGGAATGTCACCGAGTGGTGTCAGGATCGCTACTGGAAATCTTACCGGCCAGACCGGGCAGGCAGTAAGTTTGAGATCGAGGAAGTCTGGAGGACGCGCGTCCCTCTACCCGATGGCAACGCCTACTGCTACCGTGGCGGCTCCTTCCTGCACCCGCGGAGATACGTCCGCTCCGCATGGAGAAACTCGACGAACTATCCTAACCACCCGTTTACAGGATTTCGCATTGCGCGAACCATCAAAAAATAGGGCTCTGTCCGGGTTTCGCAACGCGAAAACTGGAGATTTGAGCAGGTGTAGAGTTCTGAGAGGCAAAGCGTAAAGCCAGAAACCTGCGGAGGCGCGCGGGGTCAAGCGATCCCGCAGGAGCGTAGCGACGAGGACAGCGCTTGACCCCGTGTGGTGCAATTAATCGGCCGAAGCGCCAAGCCCCCTTGGAACCAGGCCTTCTCCCGTCACGGCGTATCAGGTAGGCTCGCCGGATGTCCCAAGCTCTACAGTTCCTTATCCTGACCACGGCGGGCTGGATGAACCGCCAGCAGGAGGACGCGATCGATTACTTGAGAGAAGAGAACCGGGTGCTCAGGGAACAGCTTGGCTGCAAGCGAATCCGCTTCACCGACGCCCAACGCAAGCGGCTTGCGAGGCGCGGCAAGAAGCTCGGGCGCAAAGTGCTGAGGAGGCTCGCCGGCATCGCCACCCCGGACACGATCCTGCGCT
>JBLHKE010000322.1:0-8440 GCA_047619485.1 Verrucomicrobiales bacterium
AGAGTCGCGCACATTCCTCCATTCCGCTGATCCCAAGTCCACCTGCCGTCGAGGCTCCATCGAATCCACAGCCATCGTCTTCGATAACCAACAACACACGCGCGTCCTCGCACGTTAAAGCCACCCGCCCTTCGCTAGCGCCCACAAGCGAGCTACACACCGCCGTCCGGATCCAAGCTGCCCCGCCTCAACATTCTCGCCAGCTTCGGTTAGGCGCTCGATCGACGTGACCAACGGGCGCTCGCCCTCGGCCAAATCCGACAGCGCGCCCCCCATCAATTCTACTTTACCAGCGGTAGATCGAAACGGTGGTGCGCGCGCCACCCGCTGCCGTCCCCCGGAGCATAGATCCCGTCGCGCGACCCCACCGCGAATCCTCCACCGTTGAGGAACTCCAGCCGAGCGCTAAGATCCTCAGTTGGGAATGCATGCAGAAACAACGCACGATCAGAGTTATTTCCTAACACGCCCTAAGGGGTTGTCAGGAAATAAGTCATACAAAGATGCGCAGGAATTTTAGCCAGCACCTAGGCAGATTTCAGCGATGATAGCGGGCTATTTGAGTTGGAAGCTAACGCGGGTGATGGCCAAAATAACCAGCAGATTGTAGGAGTTATTTACTGACAAGCCCTAAGACCGACTCCGCGCGACATTCACCACTACGCCAACACCCCTTTCACCACGTGCCCGTGCACATCCGTCAGCCTGAACCTCCGTCCCTGAAATTTGTAGGTCAGGCGTTCGTGGTCGATTCCCATGAGGTGCAACCACGTCGCGCCCATGTCGTGCACGTGCACTGGATCTTTGGCGACGTTGAACGCCAAATCATCGCTCTCGCCGTAACTGATCCCAGGTTTCACACCACCACCGGCCATCCAGGTCGTGAACGCATACGGGTGGTGATCACGACCCCAGCGCGGCCGATTTCCAATGTCTCCCTGGATAAACGGAGTGCGTCCGAACTCCCCTCCCCAGACGACCAGAGTATCGTCCAGTAGCCCACGCTGCTCTAGGTCCTGGATCAATCCGGCACTCGGCTGGTCGGTATCCTTGCACTGCGTGTAGAGTTCGGTGGTCAGCGAATTGTGCTGGTCCCAGCCACCGTGCATCACTTGCACAAAACGGGTGCCACGCTCGATCAGCCGTCGCGCCATCAGGCAATTGTAAGCGAAGCTTCCGGGCTCCTCCACTTGTGGACCGTAGAGCTCTTTTGTAGACTTTGGTTCGCTCGCCACATCGGTCAATTCCGGCACGCTCGCCTGCATCTTGAACGCCATCTCATACTGCGAGATCCGTGTCGCAATCTCCGGATCGCCGAACTCCGCTAACTTCATCTCATTCAGTTTGCCGATCCCATCGAGCCAATCCCGGCGCATCTCGCGGCTCATCCCTGCGGGATTTTTTTCGTATAAAACTGGATCTCTGCTACCTCGAAATTTCACCCCCTGGTGCTGCGACGGCAGAAAACCATTGCCCCAATAGAAGTCGTAGAATATCTGCCCACAGCTCGTCCCTTTGCTCACCGAGGTCATCGCCACGAACCGAGGCAGGTCTTCCGACTCGCTCCCCAACCCGTAGGAGAGCCAGGCTCCGAGCGTCGGCCGTCCGGGAATCTGCCCGCCACTCAACATGAAAGAGATCGCCGGCGCGTGGTTCACCACATCCGTGTGCATGCTCTTGATGAAGCACAGTTTGTCTGCCACCTGCGCAGTGTATGGCATCAGGTCACTCACCCACGCGCCCGATTCTCCATACTGTTTGAACGGCTCGACCGGCGCGAGCATCAGCTTGCCGTTCGCCTTACCCGTCATCGTCGAGAAGCGCTTGCCACCGACATAGGAATCGGGCACCGGCTTGCCGTGCATCTCGACAATCTTCGGCTTGTAGTCGAACAGATCAACGTGCGTCGGCGCCCCGTTCTGGAAAAGGTAGATGATATTCTTCGCGCGCGGCTTAAAATGCGGGTAACCCGGCAGCCCTCCGGTAGTAGCAGCCATCCCCGTCTCGCTGAGGAGCGACGCCAGAGCGGCGGTGCCAACGCCCTTCGCCGATCGGCCAAAAAACTCGCGCCGAGTCAGGTGCAGGTGATCTGTTTCGATTCTACTCATGGTTTGGTGACCGCCTCATCTAAATTAAAAACTGCTAGGACTAGAGCCGTCCAGCTGGCGTGCTCGACGGGTGCCAAGGACTCGTCGCGCGGTGATTCTCCTGCGGATAGGAACGCCTGCGCCTCGCCCGGATCGGTAGCGTATCGTTGTTCGGTGCGCACCAGGATCTCCGTCAGGGTCGACACCTCCACCAGGCTCGGGCGGCGGGACAGGATCCGGTAGAAGATGAAATTAAATCGACCAGCCTCACTCTCCGGGTGCGCCTTCATCGCCTTCTCCGCCAACACCCGTGATGCCTCTATAAAAGAAACATCGTTCAGCATGTACAGCGCGTGCAGCGGCGTGTTAGTGCGTAGCGGGTTCACCTGGCAGGCCTGCCGGCCGGAGTTGTCAAAGAACGCGGTCGGCGGCGCAATCCGACGCCAGAAGGTGTAAAGGCTGCGGCGGTAGAGTCCCTCCCCGGAATCTCGCTGGTATTTCTTTTTCCCAAACGACATCTCCTCCCAAATACCCGCAGGCTGGTAAGGATTCACGGGTGTGCCGCCGACCGTCTTCACCAGCAATCCGCTCGCGGTCAAAGCGTGGTCGCGCAGCATCCATGAGGGCATCCTGAAACGCGGCCCTCGCGCCAGCCAGCGGTTCTCCGGATCGTCAACGTAACCATCGGCTAACTTCGCCGTCTGCTTGTAGGCCTGGCTGGTCACGATCTGTTTCATCAGCCGTTTCACATCCCAGCCACGCTCGCGGAAGTCGACCGCCAGCCAATCGAGTAACTCCTGATTCGGCGGTAGCTCGCCCTGCGCGCCGAAATCCTCGGCGGTCTTCACCAACCCGATCCCGAACAGTTGCTGCCAGAGCCGGTTCACGGTCACCCGTGCCGTCAGCGGATTCTCATCAGAGAGAATCCACTGTGCCAACCCAAGACGATTGTCCGGCGATCCCTCGGGCATCGGTGGCAGCGCCGCCGGGACACCTGGACCAACCTTCTCTTCGCGCTCGCTGTAGAGTCCCGAAGCGAGAATGAAAGTATCACGCCGCTTCTCCATGTCGGCCATCACCATGACCTTCGGAGCCCTCTTTGTGATCTGTTCGCGCCGCTTCCGCAAAGTGTCCTGTTGCTGTTCCAGCTCCACCAGCACGGCATCTCGCGGAGCGCCGAGTCCAGCGGAACGCGTGTCGCTCACCGAGAGCTTGAAGTGCCCCAAGTTGTGCTGCGCGTGCGGTGAATCATGCCGTAGGACGACGATGAAACGATCGCCCGCAGCGAGACTCACAGGCTTGTCGAAACGCCACACGGCCGCGTGCTCGTGGTCGACGCCCCCGCCTTTCCAGACAGCCCAACCCGTGTCGGGTTTGCCATCAAAAGTCGACACGACCTTCAAAGCGCCCTGCTCAAACGTTGCCTCCGCTCCCGCGATCTTCACCTTCTCGATTGCCCCGCCTACCCTGCGGATCGAAACCTCGATTTCGGTCAGAACAAAATTGCCGCTATCCGCGCGCGAGAGCCCACGGCCGGTGAGCGACGCATGATTCAAGGCATCCAGACGTAGACTGGCAACTTCCCTCAGACTCGCGGCTGCCTCGATCGTGTAGGTATCGTTGTCGGCCTTCTTTCCCCCGGCCAAGATCCCCCCACCTGCTTGGACGCTCAGCGTTTGCGTGATCGCGTTCGCTGATTCAATTTTCAAAACCTCCCACGGATCCGACACCCCTTGGCCGACCGTTGCCTGTTTCCTCTCGGCGATCTGCTTTTCGAGTGCCACAATCTCAGCGCCCAATCCGGCGCTCGCTTGTTTTTCCGCCTCTGCAACAAAAGTGAGCACGGGTGGCGTCTGCGCATTTCCACCACTGCCATTCACTGGAGTCTGGTTGAAAAAATCCGAGAACTGATAGTAGTCCTTCTGCATCAGCGGATCGAATTTGTGATCGTGGCAGCGGCAACAATTAAGCGTCAGTCCCAGCCAGACCGTTCCCATCGTCTCCGTCATGTCCATCACGTAGTCGACCCGGTTCTCTTCGGCGATGCGCCCGCCCTCACCGTTGATCGGGTGGTTGCGAGAGAACCCGGTGGCGATTCGTGACTCATCGTTCGCGTCTGGAATCAGATCTCCTGCCAGCTGCCACTCCGTAAATTGATCGTAGGGCATGTTCTCATTGAACGCCTTCACCACCCAGTCACGCCACGGCCACATCGTCCGCTCGTTGTCTCCTTGGTAACCGTTACTGTCTGCGTAGCGGGCGGCGTCGAGCCAGTCCCACGCCATGCGCTCGCCGTAGGCTGGGGATGCGAGCAGTCGATCGACCAAGCGTTCATATGCGCCCGGCTCGTCATCATTCAAATACTGCGCAGCCTCGTTCGGCACCGGTGGCAATCCGGTCAGATCGAGAGATACCCGTCGCAGGAGAACTTCTCGTGACGCCTCGGCAGCGAGCTGCCGGCCGTCTGTTTTTAGTGGGGCCGAGACGAGCTGATCGATCGGGTGACTCTGCCCAGCGAGACCAACCTTCACCGGCGAAACGAAAGCCCAGTGCTCGGCATATTCCGCGCCCGAGGTAATCCACTTTTCAAGCAACTGCTTTTCACGCTCGTCGAGCGAGATCTTCGCCTCCGGCGGCGGCATGCGATCATCTGGATCGTCCGAGCGGATCCGGGCAAGCAACTCGCTCTCCTCAGGCTTGCCCACAACGACCGCCTCGGCCGTCGCCCCTTCAAACGTATCCAGACGCAGCTTGGCCTTGCGTTTTTTTTCGTCCGGACCGTGACAGAAGTAACAATTCTCCGAGAGGATTGGCTTGATGTCGCGGTTGAAATCGATTTCTTCCCCACGCGCCGACACCCCCAAGAGCAGCAAGCAGAGTAGGAGGGGTCTCAGTGGATGAATCGGAAGTCGCATGATTACGGCAGTTGAATACTACCTCTGTGGAGAGATTTGGCCGAGAAAAAATACTCAGCCGGCCTCCGAGGTAGATGCCAGCCCAAGCCCACAAATACGGGCAATTGGATCTCGCCATCAACATCGAAATAGCATGTAATCCCCACACTATATTTGCCATTTCATCATGAGAATCGATCCATTTACCCTCACCTTTGCCGGTACTTCAGCCGTCTAACTACTGCTAAGCTCGGCCGGCGCCCAAACCCTGCGCATTCTGCCAATGGGTGACTCGATCACCGACGGCTCATCCTTCGACTCTCCAGACGGAACCGGCGGCTACCGCGGACCGCTCTACGATTTCCTGACCACCGCAGGCTACAGTATCGACTACGTCAGTACCAACACCGTCAACAGCAGCCAGCTAGTAGAGAAGGAACACGAGGGCCACGGCGGTTGGCGCATCGGCCAACTGGACGCCAACGTCGCCTCCTGGTTGGCTGCGATCGACACCCCGCATTTCGTGCGACTCCACATCGGCACCAACAATTTCGGGGGAGTCGATACCGTGAACGCGATCAACCGTCTTGATGCACTCATCACCAAGATGGCCAACCTCAGCCCGACCACCCACATCATTGTCACCAACCTGATCGAGCGGGGCGGACCGGTGAACACCAGTATCCAAACAGAGTTCAACCCATTCGTGCAGGGCGTCGTCAATGATCAGATCACCGCAGGCAACCTCGTCTCCTTCCTCGACATGCGCGCCGCCGTCGATCATCAATGCCAGCGGCACAACATCGGCCGACGAGGTAAAGATCACCTTCCACGACAGTAATGAGATCCCGACCGTGGTCGCCGATTCGAGTGACGACCCCGATTACGAAATCGTGAAAGTCCCCTACCCCTTCTTCACACCAGACGGTAGGAAGGCGCGCTTCTTCCGGGTGAAAGTGACACTAATCCCCTAACCCTACGGCACGACAATGAAAACAAGAGGCACCATCACATTGGCATTCTCCCTCGCCCTAATCAATGCGGCCGGGCTGCCATCACCTATGTCAATTCGGAGCCCTATATCAGCATCCCCACCACCTTCGGCGGCGTCTACCTGCACCTGGCAACGAATGGACAATCGTCATCGACACAGACAGGTGCCAGCGATCCATCCGGTGATTCTTATACGATCAGTTTCAGCCAATCGCCCGCAGGCAACTGGGACATCAACTTCTTTTTCGGTGGTGCCGGCATCGCTCACAATACATCCTTACAGCCGTACCGTTCCGATGACGCGGACAACCTCTCGGCGATTGACAGCCTGGCGATCACCACGGTCCTCGATGGCAATCCAGTCAGCCCAGAACCGGCCACCGGCCAATCTGCCCCATTGACGATTGCTGACTTTGGGGGCTCAGGTACGGGTCTCGATCTCCCTTTGACATGATCAGTGCCTCTGCCACCTCCTAAGATCGCCTTACAAAAAAAAGCGCCCCCCACCGGGTAGTGAGGAGCGCTCGAATTGAATGCTGGGAGATCTTCTATGGAATCACTGGAGAGTGTCGTACCAATCGTCGATGGCGATCAATCTCCCGTAGATGATGGCATTGCCGACCTCACCCTCGTTCACTTGAAGTTCATTGCTAATGGCTCCATCAACTGAACCTGCGGTGCCAAACCCAATATTCAGTTGATACTGCGTCCCGTAGATGTTGACGGCTTGGAATGAGTTGCCGTCGTCTAAACTGATGATGTCCGCGTCTCCAACTGCTGACCCACTGCCGTTGCGGCTAATGTATTGGTTGATCTGGAAGTCGAATCGTTCGGTCGATGCATAAACATCAAGATCGATCGTGAAGTCGAAGCTTCCTACATCGCCCGACGTGTAGCCAGATCCGTTGTAGTAGGACAGTTCGCCGATCTGGAATACCTCGCGGTTTGAGATGTCCGAGAACATCGAGATGGCGCCGTTGGATGGGTCAGCCCAATCGAAATAGCTTCCAGTCCAGGTGTCGTCCCGGGAGTTTGAGAGCACCCCGTTTTCTACGAACCCGCCCTTGGCCGTGCCTGTGAGTTCCCAGGTAGGAACGAAAAACAGATAGCTATCGGGTTGGCTCACGTTGAACCATCCAGCATAGATCTCCGGCGGGTAGACGCGGCTCACGATCGTGACCTCGCCGTCCATCTCGGCAGTCCCGAGGAGCGGATCGAACGGTCCGGTATACAACGTTCCTTGCAGGGGATTATCGTCGGCATCGATTCCTGGGTCGGAACCATCAGTGGTATAATAGATCCTCGCGCCAGCAGGCATGTCACCGAAGTCGGTCTCGAGAATCAGTTCGATTGTATCGCCCTTGAGCGGCTGATCAGGGGCTACCATCTGGGTCTTTCGAAGGTTCGTTTTCCTAATCGAGATATTGGATGAAAGGACGATCGAATTGGTGACGTATTCGGGCTTCTTCGACTTGGACACAACCCTGATCGGAAGAATGGTCGCACCATTCCAGTAATCGATCGTGTAGGCAATTTGATCGTGAGGTTTCATCTCGTCATCCAAGGCCGCCTGTTCAAAGTCATCGACTTCCTCTTGGGACCACCCGCTATTCAACGCCTTCTGTTTCCAGTTTGGGTTGGATAGATCTATCCCTGAATAGTTGTTGCCATGACCGTTGTTGTTCTTGTAACCCTTGGTGAATTTGATGCCCGTGACACCCGTATTTGAGGTCAGTGGGTCGCTACCGTCATAGGTCCAGTGGAACTGGAACTGGTCGCTGTTCTCGTAGATGTCAGGAATCGTGTAGCCGTTCGGCAGGGTGACCATGATTGGTTCGAGCGGCGCGAGGGGCAGGTAGTTGCCTGGCTCCAGTTCGCCGCCAACTTCCGCGAAGGTCACGGGATTCAATTCCGTATAGAGAGCAACCTCGAGAGCTTCTGGATTGGTCTGGAACGAACCGATCGCGCGCTCGCTGTCTTGCCATGCCGGGTCGGGATGGGAGCAGAAGCCATAGACAGTCGTATTCGGAGGAACCTCGAATGGACTGGTGTAACGAGACCAAGAGTTGGCACCGGTCGAGTAGACGATGATCGCATCGTCAGGGTTGGATGCAGGTTTCGTTAGGGTGATGGTCAGGGGAAACGTGGCGAGCGCATGGATCCCCGAATTCGGACCGATTAGAGGCGCCAAAAGCGTCGAGCTGTTGGCGCCGCTACTGCCGTTGCTAGCGCCGAGAGTAGGTGCGTCGAGCTCAGGAATCGAGGTCGGGCCCTGCGCTGTGGCAAAACCCTGATCCGAGCTTTCCCAGACCCATCCATCCATGGCGCTGTAACGCAGTGCAGTAAGACGATCGGCCGAGCCGTAGTCAACTTCTCCAAGGGCTTTATTTAGGCTGAACTCCCTGATTCCGTTCGATGCATGCATGATGACGAAACGCTTCTCGTCGCTATTCCAAACTGCGCGCT
>JBLHKE010000323.1:0-8405 GCA_047619485.1 Verrucomicrobiales bacterium
CAGGATTCAGGCTGGAATTATCGGGTTCGGCGGACACTTCCCCGAGCTTCGTCGAGAATCACCACGATTTCAAATGTTGCATCCGCTAATCGATTCCACCATCGTCAGCCTAAACCATGAGCAATATTGAATTCGCCCCGCGCACCGACAAATCAACCATCGAAGAAGGCCTTGCCTTCGCACCCAAATTTGACGCCGACGGTCTGATCCCAGCCATCGCCACCGACGCCGAGAGCGGCGAAGTCCTCATGGTCGCCTACATGAACGAGGAATCGCTCAAACTCACCCTCGAGTGCGGAGAGGCAGTTTACTACAGCCGCAGCCGCCAGGAGATTTGGCACAAGGGCAAGACCAGCGGCCACGTGCAAAAAGTTCACGAGGTTCTCACCGACTGCGACCAGGACGCGATCGTGTTGAAAGTCGAACAGATCGGCGCCGGTTGCTGCCACGTCGGCTACCCGACCTGCTTCTACCGCCGCGCCCCGATTGGCGACGAGTTAAAAGAGGGCCGCGTCCCCCTCATCCCCACCAAAGAAGGCAAGAGCTACGATCCCGACGCCGTCTACGGCAAGAAGTAGCCGTGAGCGCACCGCTCGCCTCAGAGACAACCTTCGCCGCCATCGATTTCGAGTCTGCGGGTTTCGAAAAAGGCGGCACCGACGTGGCTGTGCAGATTGGCATCGCGCTGATGACGCCGGGCTTGGAGATCAGGTGCGAAGATTTTTTCACCAGTTACCTCGCCAGCGATCAGAAGGTTACCTGGGCAGCCAAAAAAGTACACGGTATCAGCGACTCCGACCTGATCGGTGCCCCGCCCCTCCTCCAACTCTGGCCTGAGATCAACCAGCGCCTGCGCAACCGCTGCATCACCGCCCACGGCAGCGGTACTGAGAAACGCTTCCTGCGCGCCTTCCCGATGCACGGCTTCAATACCTGGGCAGACACCCTAACCATCGCCCACGCCGCCTACCCAGAAATCGGTGACCACTCGCTCAGCGCCCTTTGTGATCGATTGGAGCTTTCGGAAGAAGTCGAGCAACTCTGCCCAGACAGAAAATGGCACGACGCCCTCTACGACTCCATCGCAAGCCTAGTCTTGCTGAGAAAGATCATCCAGGACTCGGATAGAAACCTCCCGCTAAGTACCCTCCAATCGCCCGATCGAAGTCAGTACTTCGCGCAGAGGCATCGGAAATAGATCACACGAAGTCCGAGTCTTAGGGGTTTTCGGAGGTGCCCTGTAGGAGTTATTTACTGACAAGCCCTTAGTGCGAGAAAAAAGAACCGAAAAAAGCCGGGCTCCGCTCTCGCGAAACCCGGCCTGCATTAACCGTTGCAAAGAAAGTTTTCTCCGGCCTAGGAGCTGAGCATCTTGTCGCGCTCTAGCTTCAGACCCATCTTACGATACAGGGTCGCGATGCTCACCCCGAGCATGCTCGCCGTCTTCTCGCGCGAGCCCTCGTTGTATTTCAGGGTCTCGCGGATGAACATCTTCTCCTGCTTCTTGATGTATTCGGAAAGCTTGGTACCGATCGGCAGTTGGTGCTTCAAGGCCTCGTTCTCCTCGTCGCTGATCTCGATCTTCTGCGAGACCTTTGGAGGCAGATCGATCGGGCGCACGCGCTCGTCATCCGCGAAGGCACAGGCACGCTCGATCGCGTTCTGTAGTTCGCCGACGTTGCCTGGCCAGCCGTAGCTGACGAGCAGCTTCATCGCATACTTGTCGATGGCCTTCTTCTTCGAGCCGGTGAGTTTCGAGTAGTTGTTAAGGAAGTGATCGGCGAGCAGTTCGATGTCATCTTTACGCGCACGCAGCGGCGGAATCTGGAAAGGGATCACCGAGATCCGATAGTAGAGATCCTCACGGAACTTGCCATCTTTCACCCAGCCCTCGAGCGGCTGGGTCGAGGTGGCGATGAAGCGGAAATCGAGATTCTCTGGCAGACTGCCCTGCAGGCGTCGGGTGTTGACGTCCTCCAAGAAAGTATCGAGTTGCGACTGCAGGCGCGTCGGCAACATGTTGATCTCCTCGAGGACGACCGTGCCACCGTGGGCGCGGTTGAAGATCGTGCTAGTGCGGCCGTCGCCCCCAAACAGTTCCGCCTCGAGCAGATCTTCCGGAAGCGCGCTGCAAGCGAGCACTTTGAACGGCTCGTTCTTGCGGCGGCTGCGATCGTGAATCGTGCGAGCGACCATTTGCTTACCCGACCCAAACTCCCCTTCTAGGAGAGACGGGCTGTCGTTGTTAGCAATTTTCTCAACCATCGCGAGGATGTTCTTCATCTCCGGGCTGTCGCCGATGATCGAACTCGTCGGGCGGATCGGATCGGCCGTCACGATTGGCTTGCTAATGTCAGCTTTGCCAGCCTGCTTCAAGCCACGGTTGATGGTGCGCTGGAGATCATCGAGTTCGAACGGCTTCGTCATGTAGTCGAAGGCTCCAAGCTTCATCGCCTCAACCGCCGTCTCGACCGTGCCAAAACCAGTCACCATCACCACCGGCATGTCCGGATAGTCGTTTCCGCATTTTTCCACAATTTCCAGACCGTCCATGTCGCCAATTCGAAGATCGACAATCGCGAGGTCAGGGGTTTCTGATCTCAGCGCCGCGACGCCATCTTTACCTGTTTGGTAAGGTAAAACCTCGTGTCCCATCCCCTTGCAGAGCTGCGTCATGAGATCGAGAATCGGTGCTTCGTCGTCAATAATGAGTATCTTCGCCATAATTTTCTTTAATTATTCACACATTTGCGAGCCTGACAATCAACTTTTGCAGAAATTAAACTTATTTTAGTTAATTAGACCAATATTCTAGAAATTATGGCTCATAAATCCCGGATTCTCAAAGCCGACAGCCATTTTTCCGACGCAAATCTGGAGAAGCGGCTCCCACATCGAACCGCAGACCGCAGCTCGAGAGACGTCGAAGAACCAGGTCACCGCACGCGATGACGTAACTTCGATTTAAAATTCGAAGAGCAGTGCCTAAGGCCATCGCAACGCCCACAAACGCTCGTCCAAACTCTGGTGAGCTCAGCTTCCTACATCTCCGTATTTTTCGACAGCCTCTGGAAGACCCGTCTACTTCTCAAAGTGCAACCGCCCGATATCCCCGCGTCGCTGCGAGCCATCGAAATCGACTTTGGAACACTCGACGGTGGCTTTTTCTAGTGCCGCCTCGCGTGAATCTCCACGCGCCACGACCGCCAACACGCGGCCGCCGTTGGTCACGAAGTCATCGCCCTCGAGTTTGGTTCCGGCGTGGTAAACGCGTGCGCCCTCGACTGTTTCCAAACCCGAAATCACATCGCCGTTGCGCGAGCTGGCCGGGTAGCCAGCGGACGCTAACACTAAGCAAATACTCCAGCTGTCGTCGAACGAGATCTTCGATTCGTCGAGTTCGCCCTTCGCGGCCGAAAAGAGATATTCTGCAAAATCCCCCCTTACTAACGGCAAAACCGCCTGCGCCTCGGGGTCCCCGAAGCGGCAGTTGTACTCGAGCATTTTTGGCCCATCAGGTGTGAGCATCAGGCCACAGTAGAGGAAGCCGCGGAAGTCCATGTCGTCGGCGACAAGCCCTTCGACGCTCGGGCGCACCACCGTGTCCTCGATCGTTTTGAGCACCGATTCGTCGATCAACACGCGCGAAGCCACCGCACCCATGCCGCCAGTGTTCGGTCCGGCATCACCGTCACCGAGGCGTTTGTAGTCACGCGCGGGTGTAAAAATCTGATACTTGCCATCGGACACGGCACTGATCACCGACACCTCGGGGCCGGTGAGGCACTCCTCCACCACCATGCGTCCTGCGCCGAAACGGCGATCGACCATGACCTCTTTCAGGAACTCGTCTGCTTCGGCTTCAGTCGCGCAAACAGCCACCCCTTTACCGGCGGCGAGACCATCGAACTTCAACACCACCGGGTAGCCGGTGATCGCGGCTTTGGCCTCGTCGTAGGTATCGACGGCGGAATAATCTGCGGTCGGGATGTGGTGCTTCACCATGAACTCCTTGGCGAACTCCTTGCTCGCCTCGAGCTGCGCGGAGGCTTGCACCGGACCGAAGGTCGGGATGCCAGCAGCCCGGGCTTTGTCGGCGAGCCCCTGCGCTAGGTAGCTCTCTTCCCCGCCGATGCAGAGGTCGATCTCCTGCTCCACCATGAACGCCACCATCGAATCGACGTCGCTGACACCAGCGGCCGGCTTCGCAATCTGCAGGATCGCATCGCTGCCCGGGTAACAGTAAACGTCCGGCGCGGAGGCCGATTCTTTGAGTGCGGTGACGATGGCGTGCTCGCGACCACCTTTTCCTGCGACGAGTATTTTCATAAAATCGTGGCGGCGGTATTCGACCGCCATGCCTTTTCAACTAGTTCTCAGTGCTCCGAGGTCAGGCGGTTGAAAACCGCCGCCACGTTAAAACAGCATGTCATACGGACGCCCCTGGACGT
Organism: Verrucomicrobiales bacterium; assembly: GCA_047619485.1. GTDB lineage: Bacteria > Verrucomicrobiota > Verrucomicrobiia > Verrucomicrobiales > DEV007 > JBLHKE01. The sequence goes on from JBLHKE010000323.1 coordinate 4,452, forward strand.
TGTTGTAGTAGTGCAAAAATGCTTGGTTCACGACCGAGTAGCCGGCCGGGGTCGGGTAGATGCCGGTGAAATACCAATCGCCGCAGTTCTCGGCGATCGATTTTTTCAAGGCATCGATCCCGATATAGATCACCTCCACCTCCCCTTTCCACCGAGTCCCTTGCGGCTTCACCATCGCGGCAATCCTGGCAGAGATCTCTTCGGGCGAGAACGGATCGTAGATGTCTTGCACGCAGTTGCGCATCTCACCTGGCGGCTTCTTCATCTCTTCTTCGCAACGTTTCGATACCTCGCGAATAAATTTTTTGCCATAGTTCTTCTCGTCTTCCAACAGCAACTCGATGGTTGCCTGGAAGGCGATGAATTTCCCCAGTTCGGCCATGTCGATGCCGTAGCAATCCGGGTAGCGGATCTGTGGGGCAGTCGAGACGATGACGATCTTCTTCGGGTTCGTCCGGCTCAACATCTGCAGAATCGACTCGCGCAAGGTTGTCCCACGCACGATCGAGTCGTCGATGATGACGAGGTTGTCCTTCTCCTTAACAATCCCGTAGGTGATGTCGTAGACGTGCGAGACCAGCTGCTTGCGATCCTTCTCCTGGCTGATGAAGGTACGCATCTTGATGTCCTTGTGCGCGATCTTCTCACCACGCGGCCAGTTATGCAGGACTAGGTCATCAACGGTTTTCTCGTCCAGTTCGCCCTTTTTCGATGCTTCCAGGATCGCCTGCTTCACCTCGTTGCGACGGTGCTCGCGCAGACCGGACATCATCCCGTAGTAGGCGGTCTCGGCGGTGTTCGGAACGAAATTGAAAATCGTGTTCTGCAAGTCGCCGTCGATCGCCTTGAGAATGTTCGGCACCAGGGCGGCACCGAGGTTTTTGCGCTCCGTGTAGATGTCCGGGTCGTTGCCACGCGAAAAGTAGATGCGCTCGAAAGAACACGGTGCTGCTGGTCGCTCTTCGGCGAAGCGCTCACATTTCAGCTCACCGGTGTTCTTGATCGAGACGGCGTGGCCGCGCGGCAGTTCCTGGATTTCCTCCTGCGGGAGGTCGAACACCGTCATCAACGGCACGCGCTCGGAGGCGAAGCCGGTGAACTCGTCGTTGTCGAAATAGAAACACGGGCGGATGCCGTTCGGGTCGCGCATCACGAAGCAATCGCCATTCCCGACCGCCCCAGCGATGGTGTAGCCACCGTCCCAGTGCTCCGCGGCGCGCTTCAGGATGGTGGTGATGTCGAGTTGCTGGCTGATGAGCTTCGGGATGGTGGCCCCATCCACTCCATCGTCGCGCTTCTGGCGATAGATGTCGGTATGTTCCTCATCGAGGTGGAAACCGATCTCCTCGAGGACCGTCTGCGTGTCGGTGCCAAATACCGGGTGCTGGCCGCGGGCGATAGCCATGCGGGTGAGTTCGTTGGTGTTGGCCATGTTGAAGTTGCCCGCCACCATCAGCGTGCGGGTCTCCCAGTTGCTGCGCCGGAGATAGGGGTGGCAAGAACCCTCGTCGAACACGCCGGAAGTTCCGTAGCGCAGGTGTCCGAGCAACACCTCCCCGCCGTAGTCGAAGTACCTCTTCACCGTCGCGGGATCGTCCGGGTCGACCAGCCCCTTCTTGACGAGCTTGCCGAACTTTTTCATCTGCCGGTCGAAGGCGCCGGTGAGCGAGTCCTTTCGCGCCGAGCGCGCCCGGTACATGTAAGGTTGGCCGAGCGGCACATCGAGCTTCACGCCACCGATTCCAACCCCATCGTGCCCGCGGTTGTGCTGCTTCTCCATCAGGAGGAAGAGCTTGTTGAAACCGTAGAGCGCCGTGCCGTATTTATCGTGGAAGTACTCCAACGGCTTCTTCAGCCGCAGCATCGCAATCCCGCACTCGTGCTTCAGGAAATCGCTCATCCGCCCACCTTTACTGTGACTTCTCCGCCCTTCGCTGACAGCTCGCCGATCACCACGCCGCCGGCACCAGCAGCCGTCGCCGCCTCGACCTGATCCGACGAAACGATCGCCACCCAGCCGAAGCCCATGTTGAAGGTGTTGACCGCCTCCTGCGTCTCGACGTGCGACAGGACTTTCGCCACCGCCACATTCTGCCACTCGGGGATCGAGATCGAAGCCCCATGTCCACCGAGCAGGCGTGCGAGGTTCTCCGGCAATCCACCACCGGTGATATGCGCCATGCCTTTTGGTTTCACCCCCTTGGCGCGCAAGTCAGTGACGACATCGTAGTAGAGCCGCGTCGGTGCGAGCAGTTGGTGCAGTTCATCTTTCGAAAGCTCGTCCGGGAACGCCGCCAAAATCCGCCGCACTAGGCTCCAACCATTGGCGTGGAATCCATCGGAAGCCCAGCCGATCAACACATCGCCAGCGCCTATCCCCTGCAGGTCAATCAGGTCGGCCTTCTCCGCCGCGCCGACACAGAAGCCGGACAGCTCGATCATGTCCGGCGCGACCAGGTCCGGCATCTCCGCCGTCTCGCCGCCACCGAGGATGCAATCGCAGGCCTCGCACCACTCGCAGATGCCGGCGATGATGCGCTTGATCTGGGTTTTATCGATCTTCCCGATGCCGATGTAATCGAGGAACATCAGCGGATCGCCACCGGTGGTGAGAATATCATTCACGTTCATCGCGACGAGATCCTTGCCAGCGATCTCGAGTTCGTCGTGATCGAGCAGCAGTCGCAGCTTCGTGCCAACGCCATCGGCGCCAGTGACGATGACCGGTTCCTTGTAGGCACTGAGATCGTAGCTCGCCGCGAACAGGCCGAATGGCTGGAACAGCTGACGTTTTTTCTCAGTCCGCTGGCGGAGTTCGCCGATGTCGCCAACCAGCGCTGCCGCCTCGTGGATATCGACGCCGGCGTCTTTGTATGTAAATGATTCGCTCATAATTTTGTCGCGGCGACACCGCCGTAGTTTCGGCATGCTGCCGAATCGAAAAACTCTCGGCAGGATGCCGAGGATACTGAATGGAACTGCAACTTCACGCTGGCACAGCCTCCCCGTGCATGATGCGTCCGTGGATCGATTTGAAGAAATAGTAGCCCCAGCCCCACTCGTCATCGCCATCCCAGTCAGGATCGTAGTGGTGCACTTTATAAAGGAATCGCTCTGGGTGTGGCATCAGCCCAAGCACGCGCCCGGTCTCATCTTGGATGCCCGCGATCGCACACGACGAACCATTGAAGTCCTCGCTGTAAGTCAGCGCCACCAGTCCTTTTGCGAGGTATTCCTCACAACGCCCCTCGGGAGCGACGAAACGTCCCTCCGCGTGCGCCACTGGCAATTCAAAAATCTCCGGCAGCCCTTGCAAAAACGGGTTCTCGCCGTTCTGCTTGCGCAACTCCGCCCAGCGGCAGATGAAACGTCCGCTGCTGTTGTGGATCAGGCTTCCCTCGGGCAGCAGACCAATTTTCGTCAGGATCTGGAAGCCGTTGCAGATCCCGAGCAGGTAACCGCCCCGATCATGGAACTCCTTCAGCGTATCGCCGAGCCGCAGCTCCGTCTCCAGCTGCGCCATGCGCCCCGCCATGACGTAGTCGCCATAGCTGAAGCCACCGCAGAGCACCACCAGCTTGGCGTCTTTGAACATCCCGTTGGTCGCCTTCGAGATCTGCACGATCTCGGTCGAGAAACCGACCGCCTCCAGCGCGCGCGCAGTCTCTGCGTCGCAGTTGGTGCCGGGATATTTTAGTAGTAGGGCGTGAGGCCGTGCTTCCATAGGTCTTTCAGTTCGGATAAATCTTCGTCGATGAGGGTGTTGTCGCCGCGCATGATCTTCAGGTGGCGCAGCTGGCCGTCGGTCTTGCCGATTACAGCAAACGGGCAACCTTTGAATTGCGCCTGTAGCGCCTCGACATTCGATTGCCGCACCTCGATGAGGAATCGCGATGGAGCTTCGTTGAAAAGTTTCGCCACCGCCGACTGCGAATTTCCTTGGTAAGGAACATC
>JBLHKE010000324.1:0-8402 GCA_047619485.1 Verrucomicrobiales bacterium
AGGCTGGGGACGGAGAGTGATGCGGATGCGCAGGCCGGCCATCTAAGCAAGATCAGGAGCCGTCTGCCGAAACTGCGTGATGCGGTCGATGATCTCGACGAGTGTCTGCGTGAAATTTTGCCGAAGGAGGAAAAATGAAAGAGGAAACAAGCGGCCCAATGGAACGGATCTCACTTCTTCTCGTGGAGGATAATCTGCAGCATCTGGAGCTAACCAAAGAGCTGCTAGAGGAACAGATGAACGTGAAGATTCATGTGGCGCTATCGAACAGGGACGCGTGCGCGGTTTTAAAATCGGATACCTTGATCGACGTGATCGTGTTGGATTTAGAACTCCCTGACAGCCGTGGAAAAGAGAGCTACAGCAGGTTGAAAAAGCTGAGGCCGGAGCTGCCGGTGATTGTTCTAAGCGGGCTGGATGATGATGACCTCGCCCTTAGTCTCGTCCAAGAAGGCGTGCAGGATTACCTGACGAAGGGGCAGCTCCGGGATCATCTGCTTGGTCGCAGTATCCGGCATGCTATCGAGCGGAAGGTGATCCTTGAAAATCTTATCTCGTCCCGGCTGCAACGCACGAGAGCGGTGCAAAACGAGTCGTTGAAGCGGCTGACATCGGGGGCGGCACACGAGGTGAAAAATCCGCTCGCCCGACTACAACTGGGGCTCGATTACATCGCGCGTCATCTCTCTGACGCCACCGATCATATGCCGCGCATCCTAGAATCGATGACCAGCGCCATCGCCCAGGCGGACAAGGTGATCTCCAGTCTGGTGGACTATTCCAACGACAAGGATCGGGAGATGGAGCATCGCGCTTTTGGAGCAATGATCGATGAGGCACTGGACAGAGTGAGTGGTGGGTTTTCGCAAAACGGTGTGCAACTGGTACGCTCCACCACTGCGGATCCCTGTGTGCTGATGTGTGACCGCGAGCGGCTGGTGCAGGCTTTTGAAAACGTGGTGAACAATGCTCTCCAAGCGATGGAGGGCGGTGGAACGCTGACCGTTTCAACCAGCCAGCGGGTGCTCGACCGTCTCGAGCAAGACCAGAGCTCACGGGTCATCCGCCCACTGCATGCGGGGGACACCGTTCTGGAGGTCACGATAGCTGATACGGGGAAGGGAATTTCGCCCAAGCACCTCGACAGTGTCTACGACCCGTTCTATACCACCCGACCGGCGGGCGCGGGTGCTGGGTTAGGGCTCGCTGTCGTGCGCAAGGTGATCGACCTACATGGCGGGCTGATATCGATCACCAACAGGCCGGAAGAAGGATGCCAAGTGCGGATGACGCTGCCGGCATATTTAACTGCCGCAGAGAAGAATTACCCAGCTCCCAATTGATGGGCACGATCAGGCGGATTTCTTCGTTTTCTTCTTCTTCTCTGCTACACCGAAGTATTCTTGCATGCGCTTGACGTAACCACCGTGATCGAACTTGCAAGCTTCGGCGGCTTCCAGGTAGAGCTCTTTGCTGTCGCCGATCCAATCGATGATGTTGAAAATCTTGAGGCTCGCTTAGGAATTCTCTTTCAATAATCCGTTCCAAACATCTTGCGCTTCTTTCTGCATCCCGTGGCTATAGAGAACCCAGGCGGCCATGATGCGCACGTGGTGCGAGTCATCCTCGAGCGCCTTTTTCACCGCAGCCAGGTCTAGCTCGATATCGAGCGGCATGTTGAAAATTCCCACGATCGCCCAGTAGCGGACGCCAGCATCGGATGACGGGAGATTCTTGTAGGGCACCTCCGGAAACCTGCTGTGGAAATGGGGCGCAGAGAAAATTCCCGCTGGCGAGGCGATAAACGCTAAGCTATCTGGTGATAGTGGCGCTTTAGCAACGAAGACAGCGGGGATTTTATCAAGCTCCAGCCCGCATGAGGTTTTCGGAGGTGCCCTGTAGAAAGTTCCGAGGTTGTCAGAGTTTGGATGCAACGCTAAGGCTGCGGCGGACTGCAGGGACTCGATGTCGTAGAGTTTCGGATCACGGACGAGATCGTAGATTTTTCTGCCGGCATCTTCGGCACGTTTGACCAGCTCGCTCTCGGGCAGTAGGCCGGAGTCGAAGTTGTTGCACCCCCTCTAACCCCGACCGACAGGCGCCCTGGGGACAGCGGGGCTGAAAAGCAATTCCCTAGCAATGGACCACCAAGCGTAAAATGAGCTAATTTTGCGTTTAGGTTCGGCGAATAATCATGCTTGACCACTTGGATTGAGAATTCGGTACCGATAAGCTCCCAGAGTTTGGAGATATTATCGCGAGCCAGCATGTCGCAGTCCATGAAGATAGCGTGCCCCTCAAAGTTGCACATCCACGGAACCAAAAACCGGGAGAACGAAAATTCCGTTGATTGGAACGAGTTCCATTCCCTTCCGAAGACATCCTGGACGTGGGATAGCTTGACTGGTGTGATGGCAACTGGCACGTCGAATAGATCGATAAAACTTTGATCCAGAACAGGTTAAGTGGCGATCTCTTTTGCGTAGTAACCTATAAATATTCGAATCGGATCCATCTAGATGTAATGTGAGAGGAAAGGGGGTGCAGGGGGCAATTTCCATTCATTTGACCCAATTTGTCTGGGGATCGCGGGTTTCTTCAAGCCTAGAGGTAGCTTCGGAACGCAAGAATTTCCGCTTCAGGGGTAAAATCGCCGGCATCTGGGCACGAGGGTGCGTTCCCGTCCCGGTTTGATCATCAAATTGGGCGGGAAGATTCGGTGTGGGTTGCTACCTGAGGCTTTCATCGTGCCCTTGCAGCAGGGGCACACGAGTGGGTCTGCGCCCCAGACGCGCATGATGAGATCCCGCCAGAGGGGGCGGAGCGTGCAGAGGATACCGAGCAGGGAGCGGGGCATGGTGAAGACGAACTGGCGGTGCGGTGGATTTTAACCGCGAAACTGTCCCGTTTCAGCACTTGCGGCCACTTCTTCGAACGTGGCATAACAGATACAATCTGTCAGGGATTTGTCAGGAAACCGCAAGACCGCCCTGCGGCGGTCATTATGAGCGATTAACTGTTAACTACAAATAAAAGTGGCCACCCGTACGGGACTCGAACCCGTGTTGCCGCCGTGAAAGGGCGGAGTCCTAGACCGCTAGACGAACGGGTGGCAATAAAAATCCGTTCCCGGCAAGGGAAGCGCACTTTATGTCCAGTAGGCTTGATTGCAAGCCGAAATGTCCCAAAATTAACGTCTGAAATCGGATTCCCAAAAGGGCCAAGATTTCTCGCAATTTTTCGCCGGAAAAACCTCAGTTTCCCAGCAAGATTTCAGCGGTGCGCTGCGTGGCGCCCTCATGCTGAGCCAACACCGCCCTGCCCCTAGCAGTCATTTTTCCACCCAATTGCGGATTTTTGAGAAGCTCCAGAACGGCTACCTTGAGCGCTTCTACATCCGCCACCTGACGAGTCCCCCCAGCCGCCTCGAACATTTCCACCAAGGTTCGAAAATTTTCCATGTGCGGGCCGAACAGAACAGGTTTGCCCGCAAGCACCGCTTCGACCGGATTCTGCCCCCCCTTCGAGAGGAAGCTCTTCCCGATCACCACCACATCCGCCAGGTAGTACCAAGCATTCAACTCCCCAGTCGAATCAACAATCACGCAGTCGACGTCCTCGCCCACAGGCTCCCCCAAGTCACTGCGCAGCACCGGGTGCAATCCGCCGGCAATCAACTGCGCCTTCACCTCCAGAGCCCGCTCGAAATGTCGCGGTACCACCACGTAGAAAACCTCCTCGCTCGTCTCCCTAACCGCCTGATAGGCTTCGCCCAGCAAGGCTTCCTCACCATCGTGCGTACTCCCAGCCAAGAAGATTTTCCGACCATCCAGCCGATCGCCAAACGACCGCCGCAAGAGTTGGCGAAATTGCTCGATCTGCCCCAGCGGTGGTTCCGTTCCCTGCGGATCGAATTTCACCGAGCCGACGCAGTCGATGCACTCGCGCCGCACGCCTAGCATCGCGATCCGGTCCACGTCTCGCTCGTCTTGGACCAGCGCATGATCTAGGAGCGAAAACACCGGCTGCACCAGACCGGCGACTTTCCGGTAGCGCCGCTCGGAGCGATCGGACAGGCGGGCATTGACCAGTGAAACCGGTATCGCCAGGCGTTTCGCCCGCGCCACCAAGTTCGGCCAGACCTCCGCTTCCACCAAGACAAGCATCCGTGGGTCGATCCGCCGCATCACCCGCGCGACAATCAGCCGGAAGTCCACCGGGTTATACATCACCACCAGCGGTGCCCCATCCCCAGCATCCGCCGCCTTCTCATTCGCCAGTGCGAATCCAGTCGAGGTGGTCGTCGAGAGCACCACATCCAAGCCAGGTTCACGTCGCCGCATCTCGCGGATCAGCTTCAGCGCGATCAACACCTCTCCGACACTCACAGCATGGATCCAAACCGGCTTGTCCGCGGCGGCGAAACGCTCGCGCATCCACGTTTTATAGAACCCGAAACGCTGGAAAAAATGGTGTTGGTAGTTGCCGCGTTTCAACATCCGCATCACATAGCCCGGCAGCGACACCAGCAGCACGACGGGCATCAGCAAATTGTAGATCAGGTAGACGGACCAGCGCGGCATCATTCATCAGCGCCTTGCGGCAGGAAAAACGATACCTCGGTATCGCCATAGCGGCGTGAATCGAGCAGCTTCCAGCCATCAGCGGGCACATTCTTGCCATGCCCTTTCGCCGTTTCAAGAACAACCATCCCAGCGGGGGAAATCACCCGCTTCAGATGCTCGTCCGCCAGCAGGTCTGCCGCCCAGTCATCGTCGCCTTCCCGCTTAAAATAGGGAGGATCGGCGAAGACGAGGTCGTAGCGCCCCGCCGGAGCATTCTTTAGAAAAATGGCTGCCTCGCGTGAAACGACCCGCGCCGAATCTGCCAGTCGCGCCTTGGCCAAGTTCGCTTCGATCACCACACAGGCCCTACGATCCTTCTCGACAAAGTCGACCCGCGCGGCACCGCGGCTCAGCGCCTCCAGCCCAAGCGCCCCCGAGCCAGCGAACAGATCTAGCACCAGCGCCCCATCGACCCGGCTCCCCAAAATCGAAAACAGCGCCTCGCGGACGCGATCTGAGGTCGGGCGCGCGACCGCACCCGGGACTTGCAGCCGGATCCCCCCAGCGCTCCCAGCGATAATTCTCATTCAGCGACCAATCGCATCGCCGCCCGGCAGGTCAAAATCAAAACTCAACTCGCCCAGCACTTTGGACGCCGGAACCGGTTCACCCGTGCGCCAGAAATCCACCAGCGGATGCCGCACATTGCCCGTCACCACCTCATCCCGGTAGAACCAATCGGTGCCTTCGAGGCGATCAAATTCCAACGCCGGTCGTCCGGGCACCGGTTTCGAGCGGATCGCCGAGTAGAGATCCTCCCCCACATACACCCGCGTCGCCACGTTCAACGCACCATCCCGCCGCACCGCCCCCACCGACTTCACCAGCACACGCCCCGAGCCAAAACTCGCCTCTTTGATACTCAGCACGCCACGCTGGACAGCAAAAGTCGCTTCCGCAGGATCCAGCTCGACCCTGCCCTCGCCATCGGCTCGCAGCGCGCTGCGCAGGCGCTCGAATTCTGCCCCCGGCTGCACGGCGGCGGATTCAACCCAGATCCGCCCTCGCCCCTCGATCGTCGCCAGTGATTGCGCGGTGCCGCGAATGCTCACGTCCGCGCCGATCTTCCCAGATTTCAGACCGAGGGATCGTCCATCGAATAACCCTACAATCTCCACCCCGACTGCCGAAAGGTTCGCCAAGAACGACGTGCGGAGCTTCGACGGCTCAACCATCATCTCACCCGAGAGCTTCCCGCCGCCGCAATCCGCAGCCAGATCTGTCAGCGTCATCCGTTTGCCCGCCACCTCCATCGGACTGGCAAAGTTCAAAACTTCCACGTGCTCCCACAACTGCGCGCGGTCGAAGATCATGCGTCCACTCTTCCCACCCGGCGACAGGTCGACTACCAATCTCAACCCCTCGATGCGCAACGTCTCCGTCCCATCGCTCGAGGTGACGACCACCGTCCCACCATTCACCTCCACCTCTCCCAAAGAAACCGTGCGCTGACGCTTCATATCGACAACCACGGGTGCCTTCACAGGTGTCTCACGCCCTGCCTGAGAAACGCCCTCGCGCGGCACCCCAGCGTTCTCCTCCAGTGGATTTCTCCCGGCTGGAGGAGCCTCGCTCCCAACCGCAGGTTTTGCCTGAGGCACCGCCACCGTGCCGGTCACCAGCGACAGCGTTGGCGCATCACAGACGAGACGATCGATCACCACCTCATCGGACAGCAAAGAAAACAGTTTCACCTCCGCCTCGAACGAAGCCGCTGAGAAGAACGGATCATCGACGATCTCACCGGCCGCCTGCGTCTGTTCCACGCGTAGTTTTTTTAGCCGCGCCCCTCCCCACGGCGTCCAGCTCGCCGATCCCACTGTGACCGACAAACGCATCGCGCCCGAAACTTTTCTCGAGAGCACCCCCCGCCCAAAAGAGCTCGCCATCAGCAAGTTCAAACCCACCAGCCCCAAGACTGAGACCGCCAGCGTCGTGATCAAACCACGCTTGAACCACTTCCGCCAACGCGGCGGCTTGATTGATTCAGCTAGATTCTCGGATGTCTCGGACTTGATCGGGAAAGATACCCCCGAAGCACCATTCTGACAGGATTTTCACGCACCTCGGCGATGATCTGCGCTAGGATCTCCCAAGATGCCAGACCAAGCACCCAAATCAAAGACCCGCCGCAATCTCCTCATCGGCGGCGGAGCAGCGATCGCAGCCGGCGCCGCTGCGGCCGTTCACTTTAAGCCATGGTACCGCCCGCTCGGTGCCAATAGCGACATCCGCCTCGGCATCGCGGGGCTCGGCGGCAAAGGACTCGACCACACCAACCACTTCGCCGACATCCCCGGCTGCCGGATCACCGCGATCTGTGATCCCGACCCAAACCAGATCACGAGGAATTTTAAAGACGGCCCACTGAAAGCGGATGCGGTCACGACCTACTCAGATTTCCGCAAACTGATCGAAGACAAAGAGGTCGACGCCATCGTCATCGCGAGCCCAAACCACTGGCACGCGCTGATGGGAGTGTGGGCGATGGAGGCGGGCAAACACGTCTACGTTGAGAAGCCCATCGCCCACTCGATCTGGGAAGGTCAGTTGTTGATCGATGCCGCTGCCAAGCACCAACGGATCGCCCAATCAGGTACGCAACGCCGCTCGGACGAAGCCTACCACGAGGCGGCAGCGTGGCTGTCTGAGGGACACATCGGTAAGATCACCAGCGCGCACGCCGTCGTCTTCCGCCAGCGCAAGGCGGTCACGCGACGCAAGACACCTACCCCGATGCCGGCCGGGATCGACTATGACCACTGGTGCGGACCAGCGCCGAAAGAGGAGCTCTACCGGAGCAAACTCCACTACGACTGGCACTGGCACTGGAACACCGGCAACGGTGAGCTCGGCAACAACGGTATCCACTTCCTCGACGTCGCCCGCATCGTGCTCGGCGAAAGCGGCCTACCAAATTCAGCCACGAGTATCGGTGGTCGTCTTGGTTGGGGCGACGATGCAGGCGAGACCCCCAACAGCCACCTGACAATGTTCGACTACAAAGTCCCGCTGCTCGCCCAGATCCGCAACCTGCCAATAGGAACGGGCGAAAAAGAATCCAAAGCGATGGACAATCTCTCCGGTATCCGCGAGGGGCTCGTCATCCACTGCGAGGGCGGCACCCTCGCCTGGCCAAAAGCCAAAGATAGCGACGGCAAGACACTAAAGAAATTCGATAGCCAAGACGGTCACGGCCACCGGGTGAACTGGCTCAAAGCGATCGCGGATGATCGCCCGCAAGATCTCAACGCGCCCCTAACCGAAGGCCACATCTCCAGCGCCCTCTGCCACCTAGGCAACGCTTCGCACCGCGCCGGGCAGACGATGCCTGCCGAGGAAATCACCAAAGCCTTCAAAGCAACGCCGAGCGCCTCCACAGCACTCGAAAGCCTGATCACCCATCTCGGGAAGAACGGCATCGACTTGGAAAAAGATCAGCTGACCATCGGACCACCCACCGGAGTCGAGGACGCCAACGCAAAGTCAACTTTCCGCGCACCCTACAAGCTCTGAACCAGCAGCCAGCAAGGGCAGCTTCTGGACGTAACTTCGATTGTAAATCACAGTCATCCCATAGCCACCTTTTCTCCGGTGGCTGGATCTAGTTTTGTAGGGTTTTCGGCTCGGTTCTGCGGTTCGTTTTTTTCAACTTTCAGCCGTCAGGCTCATTTCGCGGGCTCTTGCTCCCTAGTGTCTCAAGGGCTTGTTCGGAAATAAAAGTTGGTCAATAGCTGGGCAGGCATTGAGCTTACCACCAAGGCGGAGTTTGCTTCG
>JBLHKE010000325.1:0-8397 GCA_047619485.1 Verrucomicrobiales bacterium
GCACTCTTCATCTTCGCCTGCGAGCGCGGAGCGATGCTGGTGTTGATCCAAAAGCTCAGCGAGGCGAGCCCTAGCGCAATCGTAAATACAGGCAGGCAGATACGCCACAAGCTCATCCCCGCCATCCGCAGCGAGACCAGCTCGTTGTCAGCGGACAGTCTTCCAAAGACCAGTAGCACCGCAGTCAACAGACCCCATGGGATCGTGAAGATCAGCGAGAACGGCAAGATGTAGGCGATAAACTCCAACACCTTTCCGATCGGCAAATGTTTGTCCACCAGCAGCTCGAACACATCCTTGAACAGATTGCCTAGCACGAGGACAAAACTCAGCACAGCGACACCGATCAGGGTCGCCACGAAAATCTGACGACCAATGTAACGATCGACAATATGAAGTCCTGGAAGCACGAAGGAGTAAAGCCGCGATCCCCCTGAACAGCAAGCAGGTGAAGAAAAATTCATCTTTGACGCTGCCCTTCTCCCAAACTATCGAACCCGACTAATCATGTTCCCAGCCACCACTTACCAATCCCGCCGTACCGCCCTGAAGCAGAACCTCGCAAACCAGGGGCTCATCCTGCTGCTTGGCAACGCCGAAAGCCCTCGCCGCTTCCCGCACGACACCTACAAATTTCACCAAGACAGCAGCTTCCTCTATTTCTTCGGCATCGATGAGCCTGGCTTAGCCGCCATCATCGACACCGACAGTGGTGCCGAGATCCTGTTCGGGGACGACGCCCACCCCGACAGCGTCATCTGGACTGGCCCGATGCCCCCGTTCGCCGAGACCGCCGCACGCGTTGGGATCACCGCCATGCGCCCCACAGCCGAACTCTCGAGCGCGCTGCGAACGGATCGCCCGATTCACACACTCCCCCACTACCGTGCCGAACACCTGCAGCGATTGCCCGAAAACCAGCAGCCATCGGAGGCGCTGGTGCGTGCAATTGTCGCGCTGCGCGCCTACAAAACGGCGGAGGAAATCGAGCAGATCGAAATCGCGATCGGCATCTCCCACGCGGTGCACACCGCAGCGATGCGCCTCACTGCGCCAGGAAGGAAAGAGTATGAGATCGTCGCCGAGGTCGAGGGCATCTGTCATGGCTTCGGCTCCACCAATTCCTTCAACACGATCTTCTCGCGCCGCGGGGAGATCCTGCACAATCCCAACCACCACAACACGCTCGAAGATGGCGACATCGTGGTGCACGACTCCGGCGCCGAATCGCCGGAGCACTACGCCAGCGACATCACCCGCACGATTCCCGTCAACGGGAAGTTCGATAGCCGCCAGCGCGACATCTATCAGATCGTGCTCGACTCGCAGCAGGCCGCGATCGACATGCTCGCGCCCGGCACGCCATTCCGTGATCTACACGCGGCCTCCGGGCGCGTTATCCTCGCCGGGCTCGCCGAATTCGGCATTGTCACCGGCGACATCGACGAGGCGCTCGCCGCCAACGCGCACACGCTATTCTTCCCCTGCGGCCTCGGTCACATGATGGGGCTCGAGGTCCACGACATGGAGGGCTTGGGCGAAGACCTGGTCGGCTACGACGAAGAGTTCCTGCGCGATCCAGTATTCGGGTGGCGATCGCTGCGCCTCGGCCGGCGGCTCGAACCCGACTGGGTGGTCACGGTCGAGCCCGGCATCTACTTCAACGGCCTACTCGCAGACCGCTGGCGTGCGGAAAAGACCTGTGTTGACCACATTGACTTCGACGCCTTCAACCAGTTCCGCGACTTCGGTGGCGTGCGTCTCGAAGACGATTTCGTCATCACACAGGACGGTTACCGGCTCCTAGGCGAACCGATCCCGAGGGGCATCGAGGAAGTTGAGGCCACCTGCGCGAGCGCAGTTTGACATCCGTCTCCAGCGAACCGATTAGTAACGCAGAATCATGATCACCGAAGAAGAAAACTACATCGTCGAAATCAGCGACTCCGAAGTCCGCTGCCACCGTCCTGACGGCACACTCGACTCCCTCTCATGGAAGAACCTCCAGCGTGTCGAAGTCGTCGTCGACGCGAGCGAAGCGCTCCCTGTTACATTTTTTGCGCTGCACGGCCAAGGTGCTGCCCTCGTCATCCCGGAGGGCGCGACCAACTCGGACGAGCTCGGCGAACGCCTCTTTGAACTCCCCGATTTCGACGCGGATCTGTTCGTCGATTCGATGTCCTCGGTCGAATCGAAAACCTTCGTCTGCTGGAAAAAAGAGGACTAGTAGGACTTCTCTACATAACTAGCGCTAGCCGCTGGTAGCTGCGAATTTTCCCCGCCAACGATTCCGGCACGCCGGCCTCGTCGGCGAACTCCATCCATTTCGCAACCGAGCGCCCGACCTCGTCCATCACGCTACGCGCCGCCGACCGGCTAATATGGAAACGTTTCGCAAACGCCAGTAAATCGTCGAGTTCAAAGCCATCACGCTTGCCGTTGACACTCATCTGGTGCTGCCCCGTCCAGGCACCATCAGGGTTGAAACTGTAGGTCACATCGAAAGCCGGTGAGAGACGCCAGCGGCCTTTGCGATCCATGAGAAAGGCAATGTTCTTGGTGTGATCATCCTGGTTGCGGGCGACAAGGTTGAACACCATGCGACGGAACTGCTCGACCAGTGCCTCGCGCGGAAGCGCTAGCTTCTCGATGAGCGCCATCGCCTGCTCGTAACTGTAGGCTCCCGCCCGATTGAAATCGTAATGAGCGAGGGCACACAGTGACTGCTGGTGCCACTTGCGCCCGTCGTCTGTGCGGTCGAAACGCCGCGTCATGAAATGGCTGCGGCCTCCCTCTGCCAACAGCCGGCACGCACTCATCTCGATCCCCGCCGCCACCGCCATCCGATGGTAGGCATACTCGATCAGACCATAGCCCTGCGCTTCATTGGTCGACTCTTTGTCGCGGTTACCCGACACGCCGTCGAACTTGATCAACCAGTGTTCAAATCCGCGCGGGCCATCGACCTGCCCGGAGCGCACCTCATTCGTCTTCGGATTCCAAGCGATCACCGCCTTCGCCCGCGCGCCACCGGCGGAGGTTCCGACACGCAAGATTCCGCGCACAGCCTCCTCATCTTGCTCCCCTTCCCCGAGCGCTGACGCCAGTCCCGCTTTCTGCGCGAGCGCCTCGTTGGCCAGCCGCACCAGTGCATCGATCTGTAGCGGGTGCGACGACTCCCGACCACGGCGTAGGGCTGGTCGAAACTCCAGCGCCCCCATCGCACGCGTCCCCAGATAGCACAGTCGCTCGACCGGGTTGAACGACTCCGGCGCGCGCCCTTCACGGACGAGCCACTGGTTGATCAACAGGTTCCCGAACTTGTCCGGAAGACAGTCCGCTAGCATCCCTGGCAAGCCGTGAAAACTCTCACGCGCCAAACTTGGAAAACGGGACACCCCACCTGTGAGCGGCATCATCAGCGGAGCGATTTGAATCCCACTCGACTGGAACGCGCGCGCGTATTCGAACGCACCGAGCCCACGCTCCTCTTCCCAAGACACCGCCCCGATCACCCGCCCCCACAGCAGCACTTCCGCAATGGCCAATTCCTGCGCCATCACTCATCCCCCCACTTCCATTCGGTTGAAGCCTCACGCCCACTCCCAACCTCTTTCTTGCCACGGCTTCCAGTGGCGCGCTGGCGCTGCTTCCCTTGCAGCTTTGCCAGTTGCATTGGACTCGGCCCTTCGTCTGGGAGGAAGCGTACCAATTGATCCAATTCCCCCAACCCTCTCAACAACGCGATCAAGGTGATCAGCGCACATCCCCGACCATTCTCAGCGTTCGTGACTGTCTTGCGAGCCACCCCTGAAATCTCGGCCAACGCTGCTTGGCTCAAATTCAGTTGGAGGCGTCGCCGCTGCAAGCGACGCCCAATCTCAGCTTGGATTTCCAAGTCTCCATTATCAGTGATTTTCATCTTAGAGGGTTAAATGACTCCCATTAACCCTCTTAAGATACAATAGAAGAACAATTTTGACCACTAAACAATCTCTAAGTAAAGGATAATTAATTACCTCTAAACGATAATAATGAATTAATTGGGTAAAATGATACTCACTACCCTCACTTATCTTGAGTTGCTTGGAACTCGTCCGCGGAGGCCTTGCGCGCTTTCGCGACCAACCAATTGCAGCCTTCCACACACAGCATCGGCATCTCCCCCGCCTCTCGCGGATCCCGGTTCACCTCTTCCGCAGGCAGCGAAGTGATCGGCTGTCCTTCCGCCAACGGCCAACAGACTCGTTTCAAACAACCACCATCGGCACCACAGGCTTTCGCAACCAACTTCTGCGCGCCTTCATCGGACAGATTGTTCGAGAAGCGATACATGCCAGTCTGCCGACCGAGCACCTCGCGCAATGGAACCGCGTCGATGGATGCCTCCTGATTGCTAAACCAAGTTCCCACGACGGCCGGATAGATGTAATCCAAGGCCTCGCGCAGATCGGCAGAGCTCCCGAGTAACAGTTCCCAACCACGACGCAAGCCAGGTGCCGACTTCCACGGCCGGAACTCCCCGCTATCATTGTATCGAACGAAGCTCCGAGCACCGATCGGCGATTCAAATCGCTCTAGATCTTCACGCTCGTGATCGAGATGGTGAAGCAGTCGGTAAGCGCCGTCGCCATTTTGAAAAACGGACACTTCCCCGACCAGATTACCGCCGTCGGCGACCCAGTGTTCGAGTTTTTTAGTAAGGCTCATTTTTAACATCTAAGAACTCACGAAACCAAATTTAGACCGACTCCAGATGTGCCGCATCGAAGGCGCGCACCTGATCGAGAATCACATCGGGCATCAGCGCATCAGTGCCGACTGCCGAACTGTAGAAAAGCGTCCGCGCCCGAAGATGATAGGGGTTTTCGCGAAACACCTCACGCTCGCTCGCTGCCGCGGTAAGTTCGCGCTCGATCCCCAGCATGACCGGAATGTCTTGGTAACTATGCAGCCCGTCAGCGATAAAAAATGGCACCACCACCACGTTCGGCGATTTCGCCAATTCATCCCACTTCGCGATAAAGGGAGCCTCCTCCATGTAGGCTTCTAGAACTTCAGCATAGCCGTGCCCCCCCTCAGCGATCAATGCCACCTGAGCCTTGATCGCATCAGTCGATTTCGCATTCAACTTCGTCCCGTGCCCGACGATGAACAGGCTCGTATCTTCTGGTCGAGCCCCCTCCGCCACCTCCTCGGCGCGGTGCAGGATCAATTTCGTCATCGACTCGTGAATGCCGACCGGATCACAGTAGTGAACCGTCTTTCCATTCACCTCAGTCGTCGCCCCGTGGAGTCCCAGTTCACGTGGGATCACCTCACGGGTGAAGTAACCTTCGCTAATAAAATTCGGCACGACATAGACTTCTTGGCTGTCGACCATGCGGTGGACTTCCCGCAAACTCGGTTCCTCCTTCCAGAAGGCACAGGCCACCTCCGCAAAGATCCCACGCCGACGGATCTCATCCGCGTGCTCAAAAGTGGGTGCACTGGAATCAGGATTTTCGGTAGATCCGTGACCAATGATAATCAGGGCTGAGTCGGGCTTTTTCATCTGTTTTTCTATACGCCTGCGACTGGGAGATTCGACTGATTTTCGTAGCGAGTGGCGCAGTCTTCACCAGAACGGCGGCAAAACGCCTGATTTTTAGCTTGCATGCAGCAGCTATTTAGAAGAATTTATAATTTACATAGCTTAATTAGTTATTTTATCTCTCCGATTATGAAAATTCGACACTACACCCTCGCCTTGGCCGCTACGATGGCTTTGAACTCTGTGACCTTCGCCGGCACCACCGCTAAACAGGCAATTGCGACCCTGCGAACCTCCGAAGGCACCAACGTCGCCAGCCACATCATCAGCCTGACAGGTCGCTTTGGCCAAGATCAGCCCCAAGAGTGGGAAATCCTCGCCCGCCAAGGGCAAGAGTATGCGATGTACATCGTCGATGGAAAGGCAGTGCAGTCTTTCTCCAAAGTCCGCCCCAAAACAAAGACTCCGGTCAAACTCGCGACGAACGCGATAAAAATCGACTCCTCCAGCGCTTTTCGTATCGCCGATAAAGCAGCGAAAAAGGTCTCAGTAGGCTTCGAGAGCCTAAGTTATGATCTCAAGCCGCGCCGCGACAGTTCCGCGCCGGTCTGGATTGTTAGTCTAGCTGATAGCCGTGGATCGACCGTCGGTCAGATCCACATCGCGTCCGATTCTGGCGGGATTCTCCGAACCAACTGGGATCGCGTGCAGCTGAATCGCCCCGCGCTCCGCAACGCACCCTCCACCGGAGCCACCCGCGGGATCTTGGCAGATCGCCGCGGCAGCACCCAGACTGGCACGGCCGCCGATGGGATCCGCGAAGGCTTCGCTTCGCTTCGGAACGTTTTCCGTAAAGGTCAGGTATCAAAAACCGATCAAAACAAGAGCCCTCAGACCACCAAAACTCTTCCTAGATAGCCTTCTCCAACGCCCTCATTTTTTTATTTTTAAGAAAAAAGCCTCTGTGACAGCCACAGGGGCTTTTTTTGCGCCATCAAAGCAGTCAAATAGGCATCTTTTTCCTGCCAAGACGCCGAAAAAGGCGTAAGTTTTCTAGGTTCAGAGACATTTATTAGCAAGAGTAGTCACACGCTGCCTCCAAACCTGCCCCCCCCACTCGCGCCATTCGCTCACCGACCATGAAACTGATTCTATCGAATTTTCCCGCTTGCTTGGTCATTTTCTTGACGGCAAGCGTCGCTCACGCTCAGCCTGCCGACAGCCAACGCATCGACGAACTGATCGAAGCTGACTATCGGAAGCACGAGATCACCCCCAACCCTCCAGCGAGCGATGAGGTGTTCATGCGCCGCATCTACCTCGACATCATCGGCCGCATTCCGAACAAGGTCGAGGCCGACGGATTCCTCAACACTGAGGTTCCGAACAAGCGCTCGCTCCTCATCGATCACCTGCTCAAGTCGGACGGCGCCGTCAGCCACGACTTCAATTTCTGGGCCGACATCCTGCGGGTCCAATCACGCATGCAGGGGCAGGCTGGTGGCGCCTACAGCAACTGGATCAAAAAGTCGCTCAAAGAGAACAAGCCCTACGACGATTTCGTCAAAGAGATGATCACCGCCGAGGGCTTCATCTGGGACAATGGTGCCGTCGGTTACTACCTGCGCGACGCAGGCATGCCGCTCGACAACATGTCGAACACCACCCAGGTATTTCTCGGCACCCAACTCGTTTGTGCGCAGTGTCACAATCACCCTTTCGACAAGTGGCAGCAGAAAGATTACTACGCCATGGCAGCCTTCACCTACGGCGTCCAGACCCGCGTCGACCCCGAGAAGGAACTCGGGATCTCGAAGCTCATCGACAAGGACAAGAAGCGCCGCAGCAAGGGAGCGATGTCGCGCAGCACACGCGAGGCTCTGCGCGACCTCCTCGAACCACTCAGCTATGGCGCCACCGAGGGTGTCCGCGAAGTCAAACTTCCCAACGACTATCAGTACGACGATGCCGAGCCGGGCTCCACCGTGAAACCGGCTCCGATGTTTGGTGAAAAGATTCGCCTGCGTGGTAAAGACAGCCCCCGTGATGGCTACGCCGAATGGCTCACCGACACGCAGAACCCCCGTTTTACCAGAGTCATCACCAACCGCCTCTGGAGACGCGCGCTCGGCATGGGATTGATCGAGCCGGTGGACGACTTCCGCGACGATACCGAAGCGAGCAACCCAGCGCTGATGAAGTACCTCGAAGAACAGATGCGCAGCAAGGGCTACGATATGAAGCGCTACCTGCGGATGATCTACAACACCCGCACCTACCAACGCGCGTCGACCACCGAGGAGGTGCCATCTGACAAGCCCTATTACTTCCCTGGCCCGCTACTGCGCCGGATGAACGCCGAGCAACTCTGGGATTCGGTCATCACACTGACGATCCCTTCCCCGGATGAGCGCAAGGGAGTCGCCTCGTATTCCAATGCCCAAGTACAGGCCAAGCAACGCGCCGACCGCCTGAAAGAACGCGCGGCGAAAAACCCTCGTGACATCCTCGAACAGGCTGAGAAAATCGGCGCTGCGGTAGATAAGCTCGAAGCCGATTCCAAGAAAATCAGATTTGAGATCTTAGTCGCCCAAGAAGAGGGCAGCGATAAGCTCGTCCGCGAGCTGCGCAAAAAATTGAAAGAGGCTGAGAAGGAAAGCAACGAGACCATCCGGAAAGTCAACGTCGAGGCCGACCAGTTCATGGGCTCGATGTCGATGATGGGAAATTCGATGATGATGGATAAGAAGAAGGCTGCCAAAAATAGCGACGAAGATTCCTACAAATGGAAGGACTACAACGGCAATCTAGTGCGAGCATCAGAACTCCCCTCACCTGCCCCGAATGGCCACTTCTTGCGCGAG
>JBLHKE010000326.1:0-8375 GCA_047619485.1 Verrucomicrobiales bacterium
CTTGGCTGCAAGCGAATCCGCTTCACCGACGCCCAACGCAAGCGGCTTGCGAGGCGCGGCAAGAAGCTCGGGCGCAAAGTGCTGAGGAGGCTCGCCGGCATCGCCACCCCGGACACGATCCTGCGCTGATACCGCAAGCTGATCGCGAAGAAATATGACGGGAGCGCCCGGAGAGGCAGGGGGCGACCCAGGACTCCGTGCCCGATCGCCGAACTCGTGGTGAGGATGGCGGCGGATAACCCGGGGTGGGGATACACGCGGATCCGCGAGGCGCTAGCCAAGCTCGGGCATGAGATCGCCCGGAACACGGTCAAACGGATCCTGCAGGAGCACGGCATCGACGGGTTCCTGCGGGACGCAACACATCTGATCCACGACCGAGATCCCCTGTTCACCATCAAGTTTGCGGAGATCTTGAAGAGCAGCGGCGTGACGCCTATCAAGCTGCCGCCGAGGAGCCCAAATCTGAATGCCTACGCCGAGCGGTTTGTTCGCTCGATCAAGAATGAATGTCTGAGCCGCGTGGTCGTGCTGGGCGAACGCCACCTGCGCCTGCTGGTCCGCGAGTACGTCGAGCACTACCACCGGGAGCGCAACCACTAGGAGCCAGAGAGCAGAGAAAGATCGACGCGCAGAACGAGAACAGGTGGCTGATTATTGAAATTAAATCTACCGGAAGCTCATGCATCCAATTGGCCAAATCCCCCCTCCAGAAATGCACCTTGTCAGCAGGGGTTTCCGGTGTTCGCTCTTCCATGAAGAAACATCCTCTTGCCCGAATCCCGTTCGCCCGCCACCTCACCGCCCTTGTCGCTATCGTCAGCCTCACGGCCGCTTGTGCCAACGCAGAGCCTGACAAACCTGCTCCGGAAGCCCAGCACCCTGAGACCGATAAGTGGGAAAACCTCTTCATCGCGGATCTCTCCAACGCGAATGGCGCGGAACACTGGAGCGTCGAGAAAGGCGAGCTGTTTGCCAAGCACCACCATACGCTGTGGACAAAGGAGTCATACGGCGACTTCATTCTCGACCTTGAGTTCAAAGTCGCGAAGGAATCTAATAGCGGGGTCTTCCTGCGCTCAGGCAATACAAAGAAGGTCCTCGATGCGCTTGAGATCCAGGTGCACGAGAACAAGGACGGCAGCAAGTATGGCATGGTGGGTGCGATCTATGATGCCCTGCCGCCTGCCGAGAAAGTTCAGAAGGCGATCGGCGAGTGGAACCGATTCACGATCACCTGCAAGGGCAGCAAGCTGCAGCTCATCTTCAATGGTAAGCTCGTGCTCGACGCCGATCTCGACGACTGGTCGGAGAAGGGTAAGAATCCTGACGGAACCAAAAACAAGTTCCCCAAGGCGCTCAAAGATTACGCACAGCTCGGTCCGATCGGTTTCCAAGGCCTCCATGGTAAAGCCCAAGCGCCCGTCTGGTATCGCAACGTCAAGATCAAGAAGCTGAAGTAGCCTCCGCGTGGTAACGCGCTGCCTCAATCCCCCATCGATCGCGCAAATAATTCTCGTGCGCCATTTTTCAAAGATCTCCCGATCCTGGAATCCAGCGAGGTGAGATCGTCCTCCCCCACCCATTTTGATAATCAAAAAGGAGCGGGAATACGGCAATGCTAGGGTGATCAGCTGCGCCGGTGGTATTTTACTGCTGAGAGCAACCCGATTGGCGGCGGGGGCGTATGATTTTGGACTTTAATGCTGCTTGTCACTTGCCCACAGATCACTTTCGCCCCATCTTTGCCCGTTACTTAATCTCTACCAAATGTTCAAAAAACCAGTCCAACTCCTCGCCGCGACCGCTCTCGTCACCTCGGCTCTCGCTGATTCAGCTATCACTGGGTCAGATCTCGACGGCAGCACGTTGGCAACAGTAGATAGCTCTGCGAGCGTTAACCTGCGCTCAAACTACAGCTACACATTCGAAAGTGATTTCGATGACGAGTCGATGGGCGCGCTGAGTGTGAACCGCTTCAACGCCACGGCGCGAGTGCCAATCCCGCTGAGCGACAACTTACGCCTACAGACCGGCGTGACCTACCGGCGCCTCGACTTCAGTTCGAGCTCCAGCCTGGTTCCGGATCAGATGCAGGGGATTGCTGCCTTGATCGGTCTAGAATACCTGATCAATGGGCAACCAGTGGCAGGCTTGCAGTCAGCTCCTGGCTTCTACTTTATCGACGACATTGAGAGTGATGCGTTCAATGCCCCCACCCTTCTCTACGCAGGTTGGCGCTTCTCCGAAAAGTTTATCGCTATCGCCGGGGCATCTTACTCTGGATTACGCGAGGACAACAAAGTCATTCCAATCGCAGGTTTTTTGTGGACGATCACCGATGACATCAAATTCAACGCGATCCTGCCAGTTGCGAGTTTGGACTTCAATGTCAACGACGATGTGAAATTCTCAGTGATCGGCGAGTTTGTCGGTTTCCGCGCCCACACCGGCGATGATCTTGCCAATGAGGACTATCAGGATTCGACTTTGAACTACACCGAGCTGCGTGCTGGAGCACAGCTGAGCTACGACCTTTCCGATTCGGCCAGCATCCGAGTTTCGGGCGGCTGGGCATTTCGTCAGGAGCTGGAGTTCGAGGAGCAGGATGAGGATTACAAAACTGGCGGGGCACCTTTTGTAGGTATTTCGTTTAGGAAATCGTTCTAGGGGAACTCCCACCGCCCAAAAGGTGGTGAACTGCTGTGGTCGGGTTGGCTCAATCGAGCCTAAGCAAGGCTCTGACGTGGAACCGACACGACCATGACCGTGCCTGTCTCATTCCCGTCGCTGCGCACAGGCGAGAAACGAACTTCCTCCAGCTCGAGCCCGGCGCCTCGCACCTGCGCTTCAATTCCTGGCTGCGCGCAGAACTCGTTCGACAACACGATCTGCCCCGCACCGGCGACTGACTGCATCTTCGCGGCGTAGTTCACTGCCTGGCCAAAGTAGTCGATGTTCGACTCCAACCGCACAGCGAGGCACATCCCGCGGTGCAGCGCGGCGCGCACCCTCAGCGGCTCCTCATCATCTCCCACAAACTTCTGTTGGATTTCGATCGCAGCCGCGAGCGCATCCTCCGGCCTTTGGAAGGCGGCCATCATCGCATCACCGATCGTCTTCACCACCGCCCCCCTTCTTGCCCCGACAATTTTTTGCAGGCTGACAAAATGGGCGTGTACGATATTGAATGCCCTAGTGTCCCCCAGTTCGCCGTACAGCTGCGTCGACCCGACAATATCGGTGAACAGCAACGTCTGGTAGCCGACCTCCAGCTTCAGGCCGGAAGTGATCGACTCTTCGGAAAACAGATCGCGGAACTGTTGCAAATTGAACAACTCAGAGGGACGCAGCGCAGCCGAATCTTCAGCGACTTTCTCCAACACAACCGGGACGCTCTCATTCTCAGAATTGCCCAGTACCAATTTCGCCCTGGGACCTATCGATCGCGGAGATCCGGGAGACGCATCAGTCGTATTCCAAATAAGTGGCTCATCCCCACCCGACGCCTTGCCGATTTCGAACGAGACGCGCGCCCCGTCCCCGACGGCACGCCGCAAGCGGTAGCGACCTGGAGAAAGACCCAGTTCGACCTCGTAGCTCTCACCCGGATCAAGCCGATGCTGGAGGAGGATGTGGGGCTTCTTCGCGGGCTCGGCGGAACAGTAGAAAACCTCGCTTACGACACGAATTTCCGCCAGCACCCTGAAAGTGACTTCGATCGACTCGAGCCCAGTCGAGTCGAAATCGATATTGCAGACATCGCAGCGCCCGAACTCTCTCAGATCCCCAAGTGAGCGCGACTCCTTGCGCACGCCCTGGCAATGGGGACACATCACATCCCAAGACAAGCGCAGCAGGCCCGCCCGCGTCGCCCGGAGCAGCAGCGAGAGGACATCGTCCAACTCCATGCCCCATTCAAAGGCGAGCTGCTTCGGCCGGATGCGGAACAGCTGTTGGTCGGAGCCTCTGCGGATAAAATCCGCGAGCCGATCGACATCCGTCCTCGAAATCTTCCCTTCTGTCAGTTCTTGGATCGCTGAGCGAAGGCGATTTTCATCCACTTTCACATCGGTGGGCGCTACTGGAGGAAGCGGGTCGCGGGTCGGGTTGCCCGCCAGTTCGTCTAGTTCCTGGAGCACCCGCTCGTACTGCGCGCGCAACCATCGATTGATGTATCTCAAGACTGGGCGCGACCACCAGGATCGCGCGATCCAGCTGAGTTGCACAGTTAGTTTCGTTCCACCTTCATCATCATCCAGCAGGTAGCGCACACGCACCGCCAACGCTGGGCCTCGGCTGTAGTGGCGCTCGGCGATCAGCCACCTCGCGGCCTCCCATTCCCATGCCACTTCGACCCACTCCTGCCTGAGCAATCCGCGGCCACAGCTACCATAGAGGCTCCCATCGAGTTCCTCAAAATTCACCTCTGGAAGACCGAGCCGCTCATTCAGGCTGCTAGTGTCAGCCAGCAGTGGCCACAAGGCTTCCCGCTTCGATGATAGCTGCGTCGTCCAAGTCGTCTCAATACATCGATCAACCTCCACCCAGAGGGAATCCGGCGGATGCGAGATGGCGGCATCGATGGGCAACTGGTTCACTGGAAAGGTGAGGAGCTTGAGTACATGAGTGTTATACGGCGGGCGATCCCCAATCGCAAACACCTCCTCCACCCCGAGCCACCCCACCGATCAGAGTTGCAGCTAGTCCCCGACATAAATCTCGATGGATCGGTCAACGAAATGTATTTTTTCTGCTTCCGCAGTGCTGGCGAATCGCCAGGCTAAAGCTTCTCGCCGTAGGACCAGCCCTCTCGCACCGGCTCTTTGACGAAGGCGTTGAGTTCCGGATGGTTGGTGATCCGTGCGGCTTTGTCGTCCCATTCGATGCGCGTGTTAAAACGCTGCGCGAGAACTCCTAGGAGAATGATCTCGGTCAGCTTCGCTGAGTAGCTGAAGTTTGATCCGGGCTCCGGGCCGGTCTCTTTGATCGCGCGTAGCCACTCGCGGAACGGGCCACCTGCGACGCGTGGGATCGTCTCAGCTGGAGGTTGCGTCTGCCAGCTCTCACGCACGTCCCCGGGAAGGATCGCCGGCGGTCCTGCGTGTGTCCCACAGCCGATCATTCCCTTGCTCCCTAGCATCCAGCACGCCCGCCCGAGGTGGGCGGCATTGTCAGCGCCAAATTTTCCGATAAGACCATGCTCTTTCCAATCCTGCGGACCGTCGAACCAGTCCAGCACCACCGGTCCACGATCGCCTCTGGCGGGAAAGTGATAGCGGATCCGGCTGCCAGCGGGGATCACGCCCTGCAGCGAATCCCGGCGCTCGAGACACTCCACCACACTCGGTGCACCAAGCTCGAGGGCCCAGACTGGCGTGTCCAGAGTGTGACATCCCCAGTCGCCCAACATGCCCGAGCCGAAATCGTAGATCGCGCGCCACTTCTTCGGCAAGTAGTCGCTGTAGAACGGGCGCTTGGCAGCCGGACCGAGCCACAAATCCCAGGCGAGCCCCTCCGGGATCGGAGATTCTGGTGGTGGCATGGTTTTCGGATCCGCAAAATGATCGCCACCCAACTGTGGTCCGCCGTTGCGACAGTAGACCTGCTTGACCTCGCCGATCACCCCCGCACGGTACGCTTCGACCGATTTGCGAATGCCATTGCCGGCGTGTCCCTGGTTGCCCATCTGGGTCATCACCTTGTAACGATCCTTGGCTTTCACCAGCGTCCTCGCCTGCCAGATATTGTGAGTCAGCGGCTTCTGCGTGTAGACATGTATGCCGCGCTCCATCGCGGCGAGTGTCGCCGGAAAGTGGGTGTGATCCGGCGTCGACACGACCACCGCATCGATGTCCTTGTGCATCTTGTCGAGCATCACCCGGTAGTCATCGAAGAACGGCTGCGTCGTGCGCCAGTTCTTCATGTTCTCGGCGCAGAGCGGGCGATCGACATCGCAGAATGCGACCAGGTTTTCTTCCTTACAACCCTGCTCATACGGCTGCCGCGCAATCCATCCGCCAGACCCGATGAAGGCGACGTTGACCTTGCTGTTGGCCGAGGGACCAGATTTGCCGATGGAGAACATCGGCAGTGTGCTACTCGCCGCTAGGGCGGCGCCCGTGGTGTGGATGAATTGCCTACGTCTCATGGTTCCAATCTAGTCAGCGATCCCTGCAAGTCTTGCCTTATTTCTTCGTCGGAAACTTGCCACCGATGCCCCAGAAACTTCGCGGCGATTGATTAGAAATTCTGTTCTAGGCTGGACCTTAGGGGTTGTCAGGAATAGGTCATACAAAGATGCGCAGGAATTTTAGCCAGCACCAAGGCAGATTTCAGCGATTATAGCGGGCTATTTGAGTTGGAAGCTAACGCGGGTGATGGCCAAAATAACCAGCAGATTGTAGGAGTTATTTACTGACAAGCCCTTAGTGACGTGGTTCGAGCCGTAGGGATACAAGGTGGTGATTCTTTCGCGCAGTCCAAAGCAGATCCGTGGTGCACGGGTGGCCGTCTGGAACGCGAACAACATCGGCTCGTGGAGCACAGAGATCGAGGCCGCAGCAGCTGTGATCAACATCGCTGTGCGCTCGGTGAACTGCCGCTACACCCAGAAGAACCGAGCCCTCATGTTGAGCTCGCGGATCGATTCGACACACTTAGAAAGATGCCATTGGAGACATTGGCCGACGGCTGGACGCCGCGGACGAGTAGTCCTCACAAGCTTCCGGTGAAACCGGGATTTGCACACTGCAATTGGATCTGCACCAGACGGTCGAAGATCTCGGCGAGCTGTGCGATGTCGGCCTCAGCGCCCTCGACCCCCTGCTCTTGCCCCAGTTCTAGCAGGAGCTGGATCGACTCGAGCGTGGAGAGGCACTCAGCTCGAGGTTGTTTCTTAAACTGAAAATTCGAAGGCTGGCGCGGTGTGAAACTAACCGCAGGTAAATCGCGTAGGTTGTCACTCAGTCTCAGAATTTTCCCGGCCAAGGACCAGGTGCCGTCCACCACGAAGATCTGTAATTTGCCTTCGGCGCCGGTGAGTGATCGGTAGCCATCCTGTGAGAGGTTCACCGCTCCGGGCGCCGGGAACAAGAGTACCGAAGTATATTCTGGATCCTCGATCAACGCATTTACCTCGGGGTCATTGGTGAAATCGACGCCGACGAGTAGGCGACTGTTTCTCAACGCAAGGTGGCACAATCGCCCAGTGCCGCTCTTCTCCTTCCGCGCCTCTTTCGGGTGCATCAAGATCACGAATCGAGTGCGGGTATCGAAGGGGTCAATCAGCCCACAGAGGCACACCGAGCTTGGACGGTTGCAGACACGACAGAACTCCCGATGGATCGGCGTGGGGGTTCGTTTCTTATCCTGATATTCCTGTAAGTTCAAAAGCGCGCGATCTGCATATCGTCCTGAGATCCTCGGTAACCTCAAGACAATTCGACCGATACCCATCGTGACGGCGCGCCGGCGAGCGCCAAATCCCTCGTATTCTATCTCAATCTGTTCTAAGTGAGTGAGACCATTTATGACCAAAAACGACATCCTACGCCGACTGCGCTACGCCCTTCAGATCAACGACGCACAGATGGCGAAAATGATCAGCAACGCCGGAATGGACACCACCCCCGCCGAGGTTGCTGCCTGGCTCAAGCGCGAGGACGAAACCGACTACGTCGAGATTTCGGACGGTGTGCTCTGTCGTTTTTTGGATGGTCTGATTATCGAGAAACGTGGGGCGCGCCCCGATGGCACCGTTCCCGAACCACTAGAGTTTATCTCCCTCAACGAGATCCTAAAAAAACTCCGTATCGCCTTCGAGCTGCGGGATGAGGGTCTACTCGCCGTTTTCGAGCAGGCCGATTTCGTCGTCACTAAAGCCGAACTCGGATCATTTTTCCGCAAGGAGGGGCATCGCAACTACCGCAAGTGCCCCGAGCAAGTCCTGCGGAAGTTCCTCCAAGGGCTCGGCAAGAGACCTGAGTAGGAGTCAAGGAGACAAACTATCCAGAGGGCACCGACACGGTCGCCTTTCATAGGCGTGCTCACGCGGGATGAGCGCGACCAGCTCACATGCGCCTGAAGGTTCCGAACGGTGTTTCTGGTTGAGGCTCTGCGACGTGCGCGAGATCGAGACCATTTGCTAGCAACTCACCCTCATCTGCGTCTAGTCTCGTCGCATGAAGCAACGACTGCCAAGTGGTCAAAGCATCTCCCACCGCTGTGTCATTTTCATCGCGAGTGTATTGGCGGTCGCCGTCTTTGCTGGGGCGCAGGAGATCAACACGATCAAGCTCACGAAACGGATCACAGGAATGGTGCTGACCGAGGACTCACGCTACCTGATCGCGCTCCACGGTAACCACGGTAAC
>JBLHKE010000327.1:0-8352 GCA_047619485.1 Verrucomicrobiales bacterium
CCGCTCGCGCGGAAGTTGCACCAACGTAGCGATCTCGGCGCCCATCTGGACAGTGTCGCCGACCTCGCGCTGAATGCCTGCTTGTTAGCGGGTGTTGCGATTCTCTGCTGGGACGTTCTGCAACACGAACTCGTCTTGATCGGGGCGCTGATCGCTAGCTACTGCTTGTCACTGCTGTTTGGATTTTTGAAGTTTGGACGGCTGATTTCTTATCACACTTACATCGCCAAATCGACTCAGTGGCTGGCGATGCTCGCGGCGGTCAGCCTCGTTTTGGATTGGTCGGTCTGGCCGCTTCGCGTGGCTGCAGTTGCGGCGATCGTGGGGAATCTTGAGGCGATTGCAATCACGGCCGTGCTTGGGAAGTGGCGGTCGGACGTGCCTGCTCTGCTGCGGGTTTGGCCGGGTAGTGGATCGGGCCGCGAGTGATTTGATGAGGGGGCTTTGTGGACGGCACGCGGAGTGATGGCTGCTACTTTTTCAGGATCGCTTGAACCTTGATCACGTGCGGCGTCAGTTCGATATTCCCCGAAGTATCTAGGGTGTGCGTCTTTATCGTCAATAGGCCGGGTTTGACGTCCTCGAGCCGCACGCTCCAACGGGTGAAGTTGTAGTCGATATCCTCAGCCTCCCAACCGTTGACGATCACCTGCGCTACCCCGTAGTCATCAGTGCTGGTGCCACGAACCACCAGTCCGCCAATTCCATCAAGCTCGACAGTCTGCCCGTTCTTCGGCCAGGTGATGACCGTTGCTGGTGGCTGGTCGTCGGTCGGATCGAGTAACTTTGGGAATTCCGCATCCGGAGCATCGGTGACGCGGCTCTCTTCGCCGGTGTAGGGGCGCTGCTCACGGTAGCTATCTTTGCTTTTTAGATACCGGGCATCGCGGCTGCTGACGAACTTCGCATGCTTTCCGGAGCCGAACAGATCGTGGATCACGACTGGTACCCCGGCGACGACCGGATCCTTGGTGCGGGCGCCACCACCCATGTCGACCAAGGCGCGGCGGTGAGCATCGTCGTCGCCATCGCGCCGATCTTCGATCTTCAAGTTGCGCACGTGGGTCTCAGCCTCGCCGTTGACATTGTAATCGCTGAGCTGGATAAACGGGATCCCGCTGCGGCGCAATCCGGTGAAGGTGAGCCCGTCGACACTGACCGAACCGTGCTGCTGACTGCGATCGTCGAGCCCGCGATTGAACGGCTCGGTGTCGGTCTGCGAAATGCGCAAATTTTTGTAGACGTGATGATCAAAACGCGGGCGGTAGATACCGTAGACGGCGCGCTCGATATCGGTGTTCTCGACCAGCATCGTCGGCAGCTGCATGCGCATCGCGTAGTGGGTGCGCCACGCGGTGTTGCCACGCAGTCGGTGCGGGTGCTTGCGATCGGGACCGACGCCGTCTGTGCCGGCGAAGGCGAAGGAGTAGAGACCTTCGGTATGCGACTCGTTGTCCTCAAATCGGTAGATCGGCAGTGTGCGGATGTCGGTGGCGACCGCTTCGCCGTCCGGCTGGCGGATGTTGAGGGTCGAATCGAAATTGCTGCGCTTCTGGCTGTCGTAGCGGAATCCGTAGCGGAAATTCTCGCAGGCTGTGTTGCGCGTGAAAGTATTGCGACCATTCGCCCACCAGAAGGCGCCGCCGTCGTTAGGGTCAAAGGGCAACGCCTGTTCAGGTAGGCGTTTTCCATCGCGCGCCTGCACGCCGAGGTTGCGGTCGAGCACGTTGTAGACCTCGGTGCCGTCCTCAAGAAAGTAGCCGTGGCCTACCGAGCCGTAGCCGATGCAATCGCGCACCACCATGTAATGCGTGTTGTGGATCGTCACCCAGCGATTGTGCGAATCGATAATCGCCACACCAACGACGCTCTCACCGCGTAGCGAATCGTCGCACAGGTGGAAGTGGATCGGGTAACGGCCGAGCGTGTCCTTCTTGCCGAGATGCGCGAAGCGCGCATAGCTGATCGAACCGGCGCTGTGGCGGTGGTGCATGGTGTGGCCGCGCACGCCGTCCGGATCGGCGCTCTCGACGATGACATTGCGGGAAAGGTTGGCTACCTCACAGCGATACTTTTCACCTGCGCCTGCGTGGGCGTTTTTCAGCGGACGATCAAGTGCGATCACCTTGCCGTTGATCTTTTTGATACGGCGCTCCTCCGTGGTGAAATGTTCGTCGCTGACGCCATCGCGCTCGTCGCCAGTAACGATGATGTCATCTCCAACTCGCCACCCCTCGACCGCTGAGGACAAGGTTACCTCAGTGTCCCCAGGTTTTGTGTCGGCACCGAGGTCGAGCCACGTCCGGCTCATCGGCGCACCGTGGAAATCCATACGACCACCAGGGCGGCAGGTCAGCAGTGGTGCCTCGTCCTTGTCGAGTCCATCGATGTAGTGCAGGCGGATCCGCGCCGTGACCCCGACTGGTATCGGATCGTCCGGAGTCCCGACCTCGAGGCGCGCGGAGATCGGCGCCATCTTGTGATCGTGGACATCCGCCACCCCTGATTGCGACGCCATCTTCCCACCGACCTTGAGCACCGCGACATTCAATTCCGTATCGCGGTCGCGAGCGAAAACGAGCGCACCCTCGACGTGGAGCAGAGGGATCAGCGCATCCGAACTGACGTCGTAGACGATGCGGTGACCAGCGCGCACCCGAACCTTGTCGCCCGTTTTCGGCGTGCGGGTGGGTTGCCAGGATTGAGCCTCCGACCACGCGCCATCGCCGGTAGACTCTAGCGTGAAGGGATCGGCCGCAGTGGCGATCATCATGGAGGCGGCGGCTGCGAGGAGAAGTAGGCACTGTGTCTTCATCTCAACATCCTAATCGCTGGGACGATCGGCACACAAGCGCCGTTCGGACGTACCCCTGCTCTTACCTAAACAGCAATCGATGCGCTTATGCGCCGGCGGGCTTCCAGCCCTCACGGTATTCGCGCGTCCAGAGTTTCTCGACCAGATCGCCGTTCAGCGGTTTGCCGGTCTCGGGATCGCAGTCGACTTGGATGCCTTGGCGGTAAGAGATGTTGCCGAGGTGGCATAGCATGGTGCTCTTCTGCGCGTCGGCAATGGGGGCATTGAGTGCAGTGCCTTTGCGGATGCCATCGGCGAAATTTTGGAAATGGGGCAGGTCGTTCAAACTGGGCATGTTCTCGTGGACGATTTTTCCATCGTTGTCATGGATGCGGTAGCCGCCACCATCGAAGGACATGGCACCACCTTCGCCGTAGACGCTGACGAAGGGGTGGTTCTCGTGCTTGCGCTTTAGGCAACTGCTGCCGTGCCAACTGATGCCGACCTTGCCGAAATCGTAGGTGGCGTCGGCGGTGTCGGGCGTCTCCTGGTCGTCGTCGAAATGGTAGCGACCGCCGACGTAGCTGGAGCGAGCAGGGGTATCGACGCCGAGTGCCCAGCGTGCGATGTCGAGGGCGTGCACGCCATTGTTGGCGAGTTCGCCGCCGCCGTAGTTCCAGTGCCAATGCCAGTTGTAGTGGATGAGGTTGTCTTTGAATGGGCGTTCGGGAGTGGGGCCTTGCCAGAGTTGGTAGTCGAGTTCTTTCGGGACGGGCGCGGGCTTCCCTTTGCCGATCGATTTGCGCGTGTTGTCGTACCAGCAGCGTGCGTAACGTAGTTCTCCGATGACGCCGGCTGCCAGTTTTTCAATGCCCTCGCGGAATCCCGGTGCGCTGCGGCGCTGGTTGCCCATCTGGACTTTGCGCTGGTTGCGCTCGGCTGCGGCGACCATTAGCTCCGACTCTCTTGCGTTATGGCTGCCGGGTTTCTCGACGTAGACGTGTTTGCCAGCATCGCAGGCGAGGATGGTTGCGGGAGCGTGCCAGAAGTTGGGTGCAGCGATCGACAGAATATCGACATCTTTGTCGTCGAGGATGCGGCGGAAGTCGCTCACGGCTTCTGGTACCTTGCCGCCCTGTGCCTGGGTCGCGTGTTTCACGCCGTCTGCGAGGCGTTGCTGATCGACATCGCAGACGTAGGCGATCTCGACCCCTGGGACTTTGGCAAAGTTGCTGATGTGCGCTTTACCGCGGCTCAGCCCCATGACGCCAACGCGCAATTTTTGATCTGGGTTGCCCTGTGCCCGTAGAGTGGTGGTGGCTGCTAAGCTTGCAGCGGTGACGGTGCGGAGGAAGTGGCGGCGGTTCTGCATAACCGGATGTTAAACCGATCTCATCGTCCGCGGCGAGGATATTGCGCAAGCAATTCTGCGGGCTTTCCGAATGGGTTCATGGAGCCAGTGATACTGGAAACGGAGCCTACTTTGGTGCGGAGCTTCTATACCGTGAGAACCTGATGTAAGTGTCGTGGTCGACCTCACGTCCGCAAGAAAGAACTCCCACCCCGGAGTCGCCCCAGCCAGCAGGGACTAGCCCGGTGTTCACCTCGATGCTATAGCGTCGGTTTGGGTCGGAGGGGAAGGTGAGCGTCACGCTGTTGGCGGTGCGCGATTGCTGCGGCACCAATCGGTAGTCGTAACCATTGTTCAGATAGGTTCCTGCAACTCACTCGTCGTGGTCGCTCGCCCCGTCGCCGTCGGTGTCCGTCGTGGCGCCCTCATCCTCAGATAGGTAGGGATTGGTATAACTCTTACGATCGAGCAATCGTTCGGCTAGACCGCCGATGAGTGGTAGTAGCGAAAGCTTGCCAAGGACGGAGTAGTAGATCTCGGTGAACGCATGCCGGAAAGACTTCTGCTCGTCTACCATCAGTTTGGCCGTCTTTCGCCCGTGCCACCAGGCGACAAGAGTGCAGATCACGACGATCCAAATCAGCGACCCCTCTAAGGTTGGCGAGGCTGGCCGATCGTAATAGTAAACGAGGAGAGCGACCCCCCAGATCGGTGAGAGGATGGCTGCGTAGACGAGCCCTGAGGCAATCGTGAACAGTCTCAGCGCGAAATCATCAGACCAGTGGTTGCGGTCGTTCCCCAGCACGGTCGTGCAGGCTTTTGCTTACGGCTTCGCGTCGCGAGCGCAGCGGAAACCGGTGTGGTTGGAGGCCGTGATATTATCGACGGTCTGGCGGGCGGCGACTCGGTAGCCGGTGCAGTAGGCCTGGTTGCAGAGGAAGGATCCACCGCGGATGACGTGGGTGGGGAATTCGCCGTCGCCTTCTTCGTCGGGGTTCGCCGGGTTGCGACCTGGGGAATTCTCGGGTCCCTTCGGGTTGTCTAGCGGGCTGTTGGCGTAGTAGTCTTTCTTGTAGAGGTCGTTGACGATCTCCCAGACATTGCCGGCCATGTCATGCAGGCCGAAAGCGTTCGCCGGGAATGACGCGACCGGGGAGGTCGATTCGAAGCCATCCTCTTTGGTGTTGATGTTAGGGAATCCACCCTGCCAGTAGTTCGCCATGAACTTGTCGTCGGGGCGTAGTTCGTCCCCCCACGGGTAGTGCTTCTGTTCCAGTCCACCACGGGCGGCAAATTCCCACTCGGCTTCGGTCGGGAGTCGCTTGCCTGCCCATTTCGCGTAGGCGAGCGCGTCGGGGTAGGTGATGCAGACGACCGGGTGATCATCCTTGCCCTCGATGTTCGAACCGGGGCCGTTCGGGTGTTGCCAATCGGCCCCTGGGGTAAATCTCCACCAGTTGGTGTGGTTGGCGTTGCGCAGGTCAACCGGTGTCTCCGATTGGAAGAAAATGTAGCCGGCGGGAACCAGCGCCTCGGGTGGGGCCAGTGGGTAGTCTTCTTGTTTGAATGGGGTTTCGGCGATGGTCTTGTAATCGGTCGCGTCTACGAATTCACGGAACTGGGCGTTGGTGACCTCGGTCTTGTCCAACCAGAATCCATCGACTTCAGCGGCGTGGACTGGCCCCTCGTTGGTCGGCTGTGCCATCAGGTAGCCACCTTCTTCGGAGGCACCCATCTTGAATCGACCACCGGGGATCCAAGCCATGTTCTCGCTTTCTTCGGCAGAGGCGATCTGGCCTTTGTCACAACTGGTGAGAAGGAGAATGGGGAGGACGAGGATCGAAAGGGCTTTCATAGCTGCGGCCGTGACCCTAGCCCGCCAAATTGTTGCACGCAATCGGCTTCGGCGCCCGGTTGACGGTTGGCCGCGGCGGGGCAACGGTTGCAGAATGACGAAATTCCGCCCATGCATCGATCTCCACGAAGGAAAAGTGAAGCAGATCGTCGGCGGCACCCTAGAGGATGCCGAGGGCGTGCAGGAGAACCATGTAAGTGACCGTGGCGCGGCGTGGTTCGCTGAGCGTTACCGGGAGGATCAACTCGAGGGTGGGCATGTGATCATGTTAGGGTCGGGCAATGAGGAGGCTGCTCGTGGTGCGCTGGCGGCATATCCGACAGGGTTACAGATCGGCGGCGGGATCACGCGGGAGAATGCGGCTACGTGGCTGGATGCTGGGGCGAGCCATGTGGTGGTGACTTCTTATCTTTTCGACGAGGCTGGTGTTTTCCAAGAAGGCAGACTTCAGGGGCTGGTGGAGGAAGTTGGCTCCGAGCGACTGGTGTTGGATCTCAGCTGCCGCACACTGCCCGAGGGCGGATGGCGGGTGGCGATGAATCGCTGGAAGACGCCTACCGATGTGGACGTGAGCGCGGCCACACTCGACTTGCTCGCCGGGAGCTGCTCGGAGTTTCTCGTCCACGCTGCCGACGTCGAGGGCAAGTGTGGCGGCATTGACACCGAACTCGTCGCGATGTTGGGCGCTTGGTCGGGGATCCCGATCACCTACGCGGGCGGGGCGCGATCGATGGCGGATCTCGAGGAGGTCGATCGCCTCAGTGCTGGTTCGGTCGACCTTACGATCGGCAGCGCTCTGGATATTTTTGGCGGGGGACTGATCGACTATGCCGATTGCGTTGCCTACAACCGCCGCGGGTGACAACCATTTGGCTTTCGCGCGGTTTGGACTATAGAAACGGTATGAAATCCGTGCTCGTAAATCTCGTCTTGATCCTCGCCACGACGGCGATGACTCACGCGGAGCTGGTCTTTGAATCGAAGAAAATCGAGCTCAAGGCAGATCCGTCGAGCGAGGTTCTGGAGGCAGAGTTTTCGTTTAAAAACACCGGCGATGCAGATGTCGAGATCACCGAGATCGATACGGGCTGTAGCTGTTTGAGCGGCACGGCGGACAAGCGTGTCTACAAGCCCGGCGAGTCGGGCAAGATCGAGGCGGTATTCGCGTTGGGAAGTTTTACCGGTTACCAGCAAAAAGGGCTGACCGTGATCGCGGGCAATCAGCGAACCATCCTCAAGGTTGGCGTGCAGATTCCTGATGTAATCACGATCGAGCCAGACATCGCGGAGTGGTTTATCGGGGATTCGTTGGAGTCGAAGTCTTTCAAGATCATCATCGCGCAGCCTGACTTGATCAAGATCCTCGATGTGACGTGCAGCCGACCGGCCGAGTTTGCGCACGAGTTGAAGACGATCAAAGAGGGGCGCGAGTATGAACTCGTGCTGACACCGAAATCTCTTGAGAAGGGGATGCTGGGGACGCTACGGATCACGACTGATTGCAAGATCGCCAAGCACAAGCGCAAGATGGCATTCTTTGCGATCTCGCGACCGAAGCCGGGGGCAGTGAAAGCAGCGCCAGAGGCTGAAACGGATGCTGAAGATGTTGGGGAGGGCGCGGCAGTCGCACCCGGAGCCGGAGCCGGAGATCCTCCCTCAGAATCGCATTTCTCTCTTATCGTGGGCATTGGGATTGGGGGCGTGGTTCTTGGAGCGTTGATTGCCTTTATTCCCCGCGTTTTGAAAAGAAAAGGGAGCTGACAATGAAATCGACTGCGATCCAGGTGCTTGTCCTGTTGGCGCTGTCACTGCTGGCGACGGCGGTGACGTGGAAGCTGCATCCGAATCCTCCAGCGCTTTATTTGAATGCCGAGCCGTTAGGCGAGGGAGAGGTCTCGATCGAGAAAGCGATGCAGTGGCAGAGGGAAGGGGGCGTCATCTGGATTGATGCGCGCAAGGCTGCTGAGTTTGAAAAAGCGCACGTGCCGGATGCTATTTTGTTGAACGAGTTCGACTTCGATCATTTGTTGTTCGAGTCGTACGATCTGATCGCGAATAAGGATGAGAAGATCGTGATCTACTGTGGCAGCTATCGTTGCAAGGCGAGCACCAAGGTTGCCGACCGGTTGCGCGAGAAACGCCTCCAAGATGTCTATGTCTTGAAGGGCGGATGGGAAGCTTGGGCGAAGGCAAACGGGCAGCCTGGTAGCTGAACTCGCCACAGGTTGTCGCAAAATAGTAGTCGCTAGGTATTTTGGAACCATTTCATCCCTTCGACAAGATTCCCCGCAGGCGTGCGCAGCGCGAGATGGTAGTGGTTGTCCAGCAAGACCCACGCATAAACCTCCCACG
>JBLHKE010000328.1:0-8323 GCA_047619485.1 Verrucomicrobiales bacterium
GCCGGGATGATAGTAGGCGCAGCGATCGCAGCAGCGGCGCCGCGGACGAAGTCGCGTCGGGTTAGAGTCTTCATAGCAGATCCAGCCTGGGCCAGATTTTTGCAAAAGTCGAGCACATCAATGAACCAACAGCCGAACGACCCACAGCGCCAACCCGATCAGAGCGACCAGGATCAGGCGCAGGAGGTTATCGATGCCGCACCGACCACGCCCGGCTCCAATGCTCCGACGTCTCCCATTCCCTCTACGTCCTCTCCCTCGAACACCAGCAGGCGGAAACCACCGCCGGGCCATGGGCTGGTGCTGAGAGTGTAGTCGAATACTTCCGCCCCCCGCCCGTCGAGCTGGAATTGATGCGCAGCCAAGTGTGCCTCGTAATATTCGTAAAATCGAAGAATAGTAGCTTCGGCCTTTTCTGATGGTATTCCAGAGGTCGCGCGAGATGCTTGTCGAGCGGTTGATTCAGATAGCGGTAGGTGAATCGGGTAACCTCCCCAGCGGACTCCAATGAGAAACCCTCACCCACAGCGTCGTCGAGCAGGTTCACGCGGGCTGCAACATGGATTCCCGTCAATTGGTGTCCATTCGTGGTTTGCAGATCTAGTTGATCGCGGCGCGCATGCAGGCTTGGGTTCTAGATGCTCACAAAACTCCACTTTCTCACCATCGTCACGGTGCTGCTCGTCCACATCGCCAACGGCGTAGAGACCCCCACCCCGCACGGTCACGACTACTTCGCGCTACGCGATGGCCTGCAGAATTCCCGCATCCGCTTCGAGCACGACAAGCAGGGTCGGGTCGCCTTCCTCGGCGGCTCGATCACCACCATGGAAGGCTGGCGCGGACTGACTTACAAGAGCATGCAAAAACGTTTCCCGGACACCGAGTTCGACTTCGTCCACGCTGGCATCCCCTCGGTCGACTCGACTGGAGACGCGTTTCGCCTGATGCGCGATGTGTTCGGCCGTGGACAGGTAGACCTGCTGTTCGTCGAGGCGTCCGTCAATGACCTGCACAACAGACGCGATCACACCGAACGCATCCGCGCGATGGAGGGGATCGTCCGCCAGGCGCGCCGCGAGAACCCCAACATCGACGTCGTCTTCATGTGCTTCGTCGACGTTCCTTTCATCAAAGAGTTCGACGCGGGCAAAACTCCGGAGATCATCGCCGACCACCTCAAGGTCGCAGAACACTACAAGATCGCATCGATCAATCTGGCCAAGGAGGTCACCGAGCGGATCGCAGCCGGTGAATTCAAATGGGAGAAGTTCCGCAACTGCCACCCCTCCCCATTTGGCCACGCGCTCTACAACGCAACCATCGAACGCATGCTCGGTGCCGCCTGCGCGAGCAATCTACCAGCCGAAGCGAAAACCACCGCCCACACGCTGCCGACATCCTTGGAGGTGAAAAATTACCAGCGTGGGCGCTTGGTAGACCTCGAGGTGGCCGAGCTCGGTGATGGCTGGAAAATCGATCCCCAATGGAAGCCGACCCTCAAGGCCGGGACGCGCGCAGGGTTCGTCAACGTGCCAATGTTAGTCGCTGAACAACCCGGGGCCACCCTGACGTTAAAATTCGACGGAACCGCGATCGGCATGTTCGTCGTCGCGGGACCGGACACTGGGGATGTCGAGTATTCGATCGACGGCGGCGAGAAGAAGACCCTATCTGGTTTCACCCGCTGGAGCGGCGGCCTCTACCTGCCGTGGCCGTTCGTCTTCGATGCCGATCTCGCACCGGGCGAGCACGAGCTAACCCTGACGACCGCAGCTGGCAAAAACGCGAAGAGCAAAGGCAACGCGACACGCATCGTGAAGTTTTTGGTGAACTAGGATTGGAACAACGAATGGACACCAATTTGCACGAATGACGAATGCGTCGGTTTGCAAAGATTCGTGTTCACTGATGTCCACTCGTGGTTGAATTTCTGACGTCCAACACGTTTGGGGCTGGTGGCTGGCTGATCGAAGCCGTAGGCTAACTATCGCCCATGAAACCACCACTGCTTTTTGTCCCCCTCCTCTTCTCGCTCTCGCAACTCGCGTTGGCCGAACCCAGAATTGAAATCGAGCGACTCGAGTTCGGTAGCGGCTTCGCCTTCAATCAAATTCCGGTGCCAGCGAAGAACGACGTCGGGACAGCTGCGCAGTGGCGCTTGGAGTCTGGAACCGCGGACAGCAATGGTGGCAAGTTGGCGGTGCTGCACGACGGGCTGGTACCGGCGGGCGATGACTCCCCGCGCGAGAACTTTTTCTTCGCGGCAAGTACCGACGGCGGCAGCTTGTCGGTGGATCTAGGCAAGCCGGTAACGATCGAGCGCGTCGGCACTTTCTCCCGCCACAACGGCAGTCGCGCACCACAGGTCTACTCGCTGCACGGATTCGCCAATGACGAATGGAAGAAACTGGCGGATGTCGACACGCGCGAGAAAGGGCGCCGCGGCGGGCGCCACGGTGTCGCCATCACCGATGCGTCCGGCCAACTCGGTGAGTTCAGCAAGCTGCGTTTCGATATCCGGCCGACCGACAAACGCGATCGCTTTGGCCTGACATTCTTCAGCGAGATCGATGTCGTCGCAGCCGGCGGTGAGAAATTAGACTTCGTCGATGTCGGCAAGCCGGCGAAGGTGATCCGCTTCGGCACTGAGGATAAGAAATACAGTTTCGTTCTCGACGCGACCGAGGCGCCGGAGTTCTTGGAGTGGTCGGCGAAGGAGTTGGCGCCGGTGGTGATCGCTTGGTATCCGAAGCTAGTCGCGCTCCTACCGAGCAAGGGCTACGAAGCGCCGACTGCGGTGACTTTCCAATACCGCAACGATCTACCCGCAGGCGTCCCAGCCTACGCCAGCGGTTCGAGCGTGAAGCTCAACGCGCCGTGGTTCAAGAACCAGCTCAAGCGCGAGGCGAAGGGATGCGTGATCCACGAACTGGTGCACGTGGTGCAAAACTACTGGCGGGCACGGCTGGTGAACCGCAATGCGAAGCCGACGCCGAGCTGGTTGACGGAGGGGATCGCGGACTACGTGCGCTGGTTTCTATACGAGCCAGAGAAACGCGGCGCGCTCATGTCGCCAGCGCGACTAGCCAAGGCGAGGCACGACGCGAGCTACCGCGTCACTGCCAATTTCATCGACTGGGTCGCGCGCAACTACGACGGAAAAATCGCCGAAAAACTCAACAGCGCCGCGCGTGAAGGGAGATACGAGGAGTCACTGTGGAAAGAGTTCACTAGTAGAGAGATCGGGGAACTCGCTGCAGAATGGCGGGCAGGGAAGGAGCGATAGCCCGTAAATTCGATTTCAAAATCGAATCCCATCGTGCTCGGACTACTCCGGTTTGCCAGTCGGCTTCCAGGTCTCTATCAGCATGTAGCCGCCGTCGTTCACGTCGATACCCGTCTGGAATGGAAACGCGGGGCGATCACACCACCAGGCATTTTGACCATCTCCGGATCGGCGGTGTGGTGCTCGAGCGCGAAATTGAGGCTGATCATCCAGCAACTACTCGCCGAGCGACAATGAACGGGACCGCAACTACTCGGCCTGAACGCTCGCAGTGACGAAAACCAAGTGCTGCACATCCTTCTCGGAGTACTCCGGTTTGCCAGTAGGCCTCCAGGTACCAATCAGCTTGTAGCCACCGTCGATCACGAGAATATTCGTCTGGATCCGTTTCGAATGGAAACGCGGGGCGATCACACCACCAGGCACTTTGACCATCTCCGGATCGGCGGTGTGGTGCTCGAGCGCGAAATTGAGGCTGATCATCCCGCCATACCGCGTGGTCGGTTCACATTCTAAAATGGTGCCGACCTCAACGGTTTCGAATTCGGTCGTATCGCCCGCAGGATCGAGTTTGAAGGTATGGCTGAAGATGTCCCCCAGCTTCGCTCGCTGGCCGAACCTGGTCGCCAAGGAATGGCTGGCGATCAGTTGCGCGCTGCCTTTCTGCACGGCTTCGAAAATCGCGGCCCGCTCGGGCGCGTGGTCGAACTCGGATGCGGCACTCTCGAGTAGCTGGAGAGCTTGAAGACTCGTAACTTCGTAGATTTCGGTGCGGATCGCAGTTCGCGTTACGGAAGGTTCAGCGTGTTCCGAAATGACCACGCTAGTCATCTCGAGAGCCGCGCGGGTGTTGGTGACGGTTAACATCGATGATTCATCATCGTAGCTGACATCGGCTCCGGCCTCGAAGGGCACCCCCATCGTTTCCAAAATCCCGCGCGCCGCCGAGGATTTCTCTGCAACTAAAGCCGTCGCCGGCATTGAGAAAAACTGGTTCGATACCCAAAAACTTGCTCGGGCGAGCCCGCCGTCGAGCTTCACCCAGCCGTCGGGCAGATCACCGTTGAGGGAAGCCGCCGGAGGTTTTGGCCGATCAATTTTTAGTTCTTGAGCAGTCACACACGACACTACCATCAGAGAGGCGGCTAGCATCGAAACCCAACGATTCACGATCACTTGTCTCCCCCCTCCACTTCCTCGGTGAGGATGATGCCCAGATTCATGCATTCCTGCTGCAGAGATGCCGTGACGAACACAACCTGCGCGACCTGTCTGTCTACATTCTCAGGTGTGCCGGTCGGTGTCCAAGAACCGAGAAGAACATAGTTGCCATCGCCTAGCTCGATGTTCGTCTGAATTGATTTCGCATGAAATTTCGGCTCGGCCAAACCATCGATCACAGTGCCCATCTCTGGCTCCGCGGTGTGGTGCTCGACATCGATGTTGAGATTGATGGTGATCCCATCGGCATTAAGATTGGGTTCCACTTCAAGAATGGTGCCGACCTCACGGGAGTCGAACCCGGTGGGTTGCTCAGTATCTTTCCCTTCAGCAGGGAGCGGAACCTTGCACGGATAGAAAAAGTCGACGGCATCGACTAGCTTGGCTCGCTGGCCAATCGTGGTGGTCAACGAAACGGTCGTGACAAGTTTCGCGCTGTCATTTCGAACCGCATCGAGTGCTGCCGCCCGCTCAGGAGTATGGTCACCTTCAGCTGCGGAGCTCTCTTGGAGTTGCAGAGCTTGCAACTTCGACATCTCATAGATCTCGAGGCGCACTGCGATCTCTGCCGGTGGTCCAGAGCCCATGATGGAACCCGCAAAAAAATCGATAAGTTCGATGCTGTTGGCGGTGTTGGTGACTTTCAGGACGCCAGTTGTGGGATCATAGGTGACAGACGCGAGTTCACCAAACGGAATACCTATCGATTCTATAGCTTGCTGCGCGGAGTAAACTCCACTTACCGCCGGCGCCACTCCGCCACCGAAGGGGTCGTCGACAGCTTCATCCATAGCAGAATAACGATACATATGACTCGCGAAATGGGGGAAGCTGAACCGCACTTGAAATAGATCATCACCCAACCGTTTCCACCCATCCGGCAGGCCTTCTTCTTGGATCAACCTGGTCGTCTGCTTGGTCCGCTTGATTTCCAAATCTTGCGCGTAGAGCCAATCGCCTCCGAGCGCGAGAAACAGCAAAATAAGAACAGAATAGATCTGGCGCAGCGGAAATCTCACCCTGAGATCCTAGTCAACGATGGGGATCTGGTCAAACAAGGACGATTGGCTGATCACTCATAGAGGAAGCGTTGACAGGTCATCGCTGGCACCGTCATTCTAAGCCATGATAAAAATCCCTTTGCTCGTGGCTGCTTTCTACGGGGCATTCGTATCTCCTGCTGCTGGTGCCGATCTGATCGGAGACGGTTGGAGCTGGCTACGCGAGGACGCTGCTGGCTGGCGCAGCCACGGCGATGTGCTCGAACTACGGGCGCAGAAGGGGCGCATCTGGGCCGGGGGCGGGGCAAAGAATCTGTTCATCGAGAAAGCGCAAGCGGGTGGGCGCACCACGACCGTGGATGTCTCGCATGGCGATCCGAAAACGAAATACGAACAGGGTGGTTTATTAGTCTACCGCGACGACGACCATTTTGTGAAGCTCATCAACGAGTTCATCGACGGTGAATACTACGTCGTGATGGCGCGCGAGATCGGGGGGAAGGGTAAGGTATTTACCAAGATCAAGATTGCCGACAAAGGCATTCGTTTGAGGCTCGCTGTCGAAGGCGACAAGGTCACCGCGAGTTTCGCTACACGCGGTGGTGATGAGTTCAAACCAGCTGGTGAATGCGAGCTGCCCGGCGCTGGCGAAGCGAGCTTTGGATTGTTCACACAGGATGGTTCGGATGAAGATCTGCGCTGGATCCGATTTGAGAAATTGGAAACAACCGGCATCTCCCCTGGCGGGGGCTCGTTCGACACCCGCCAGCTCAGCGATGAATTCCACGCCGAGGGTGCGGCTTTCGGCGACATCAACAAAGACGGCACCAGCGACATCGTCTATGGGCCGTTCTGGTTCGAGGGACCGGAGTTTGATAAACGCCACCTGATCTACAAACCGAACCGCTTCGCGATCGCTACCTACTCGAACAATTTCATGCCATACGTCGAAGACCTCGACGGAGACGGTTGGGATGATGTGCTGGTGTTAGGGTTTCCGGGGCGTGCCAAATCGACCTACTGGTATCAAAATCCGGGCGAGACGGGCGGAGCGTGGCAACAGCACATCGTCTCTGGCGGCCCGGGCAATGAATCGCCGGCATGGACGGATGTCGATGGCGATGGCAAGAAGGAGATCGTCTGTTCGACCAAGGGGCAATTCGTGTTGATCCGCCCGGATTCGAAGGAACCGCAGCAGGCTTGGCAGGCGACCCCGATCACGCCGCCGGGTTCCACCGGTGGGCATTTTACCCACGGTCTGGGGATTGGAGATGTAGACGGCGATGGCAAGATGGACCTGCTGGAGAAGAACGGTTGGTGGCAACAGGGCGCGGCCGGCGAGATGTGGAAGAAGCACAGCTATCCATTCTCGGGAGCGGGTGGCGCGCAGATGTTTGCCTATGATTTCGATGGCGATGGCGACAACGATATTGTCACCTCGCTCGCGGCGCACGGATACGGCCTGGCATGGTATGAAAATGTTGGCGAGACCTTCGAGCGTCACGTCATCATGGGCAGCCGGCCGGATGACTCCGACTACGGGATCGTGTTTAGCCAGCTGCACGGGATGGAGCTGGCGGATGTCGATGGCGATGGGGTCAAAGACCTGATCACCGGCAAGCGCTACTGGGCGCATGGCGGCAAGGACCCCGGAGGCATAGACAAGCCGGTGATCTACTGGTTCCGCACCGTGCGTGGCGGGAAGGCTGGCGTGGTGGATTTTGTGCCGCACCTGATCGATGCTGATTCTGGGGTAGGCACGGTCGTCACTGCTGGCGATATCAATGGGGATGGCCGGCTCGATGTTCTTATCGGCAACAAGAAAGGGTGCTACGTGCACCTGCAGAACTCTAAGCCGGCGCGGGCACTGGCGAAAGTTGCGCGCAAGCCGCGCACGGAGATCGAAGGCGAATCGATGCAGA
Source organism: Verrucomicrobiales bacterium (assembly GCA_047619485.1). Taxonomy (GTDB): domain Bacteria; phylum Verrucomicrobiota; class Verrucomicrobiia; order Verrucomicrobiales; family DEV007; genus JBLHKE01. The sequence continues at coordinate 7,434 of JBLHKE010000328.1, forward strand.
TCATTGCAGCGAAAGGTAGCGCGATACCGCAACCGATGGGCGCGTTCGGCGGCGAGTGGAGTGGTGCTTCGCAACTCTGGTGGACTGGCGGGAAGCCGGGCGACACATTGAAGCTCGCAGTCCCGGTCGATGCGGCTGGAGAGTTTGAACTCACGGCTGCGCTGGCGACGGCGGTCGACTACGGGATTGTTCAGCTGTCGCTCGACGGGAAAAAACTGGGGGCGCCGATCGATTGTTTCCAGGCCAAAGGCGTTGGACACACCGGCGAGATCGAATTGGGACGGGTAGAGTTAAAGGAAGGCGAGCATGTCCTCGAAGTGAAAATCACCGGCGCGAACGCAGATGCTATCAAGGCCTACATGTTTGGGCTGGATTTCATCCGTCTGAAAGAGGCTGTCGGCGAACCGCAGGCGCAAGCCAGCCCGCGGACGGGTAGCTCGCCGCCGGGCAAAAATCTCGGCTTTGAAAAGGGAACGCTCGAGGGCTGGGAAGTCACTGGTGATGTGTGGAAGGGCATGCCGATCCAGGGCGACACGGTCAGACGCCGCCGCGCCGCGCAGTCGAGCCAGCACGATGGTGATTGGTGGATCGGGGGCTACGAGCGAAAGCAAATCGATGACGAACAAGGAACATTGACCTCCACCCCGTTCGAGGTCACTCACCCGTGGGCGAGTTTTCTAGTCGGCGGCGGATCCGACAAATCAACGCGTGTGGAATTGCTCGAGGCAGCTTCGGAGAAGGTTGTTTTTTCTGCTTCAGGGAACGAGACCGAGAACATGGAGCCAGTGTTTTTCGATATCTCGAAGCATCTCGGCAAGCAGATTCGAGTGCGCGTGGTCGACGAGAGTTCCGCGCTTTGGGGGCACATCAATTACGACGATCTCCGCTTT
>JBLHKE010000329.1:0-8284 GCA_047619485.1 Verrucomicrobiales bacterium
CCAGATCCGGCTCGCCGGCTCCGAAGCTGCAGATGTCCTCGCCGTCAGCCTTCATCTGGTTCGCCTGGCTGGTGATCGAGAGGGTGAGCGATTCTTCGAGTTCTGAGATGTGTTTTGCTACGAAATCCATATTTATAAGAAGTGAAATTTTCCCGGGCTGAGCAGGGCTATGGTTTATACGTCGGATTTTACAAAATTAAAGGAGTTGTTTGCCATTTTTCTCCGCAACTACGCGGTCTAGCAGGCTCTCAGCCGAAGCCCGCTAATTCCCACACCCCGAACCCTGAAAGCACCCCTGCATGCCCTCCCCGCGCCGTCAGCGCACAGGCACCTGCCGCCGCCGCCAGTCGGCCGGCGTCTGCCGTGGAAAACCCCCGATCAAGACCCGCGATCAGCCCAGCAACGAAAGCATCGCCCGCCCCCGTGGAATCGACGATCTCGCCCGGCGGCGTCACCGGAGCCACCTCAATCCAGTCATTTCCCCCGCCCGGCTCACCCAGCAAGGCTCCGTCGGCTCCGAGTTTGACCCCAATCAGTCCTCTCGCCCCTGCCTCACGGTAGCGGGCGAGGATCTGGCCGGGATCAGTCAAGCCAGTGTGGCCGCGCGCCTCGACCAGCGACGGCACAAAAACATCGAGATGCGGGAGCACCGGCGCCAGCGCCTGCCAACTCCCGCCATCGCCACCCGCGTCCATGACAGTCCGGACACCTGACTCACGGATTTTTTCCAGGACCGCAGCAAGGTCAGGCTCCAGCCCAGGCATGCGTCCGAAGTAACCCAAGACAAACCAATCAGCCGCCGCGATCGCAGAAAAATGTTCGCGCACGAACGCGGCATCAATCGATTTGGTCGCGGTGCGCACTCCGGGCGCGAGGAAACTCCGCTCCCCTGCGGCATCTACCAGCACCGCGACCGCCGTCGTCGGGTCGGTCGGGTGGGTTTGTAAAAGACCGTGCTCCACGCCTTCTGCATCCAGCTGGCCGCGGACGATACCACCCCATCCGTCATCACCGACCAATGATAAAATGCCAGGCGCCATCCCGAGCCGCTTGAGGGAGATGCCGACGTTGCAGGTGATCCCACCGCAGGTCGGTCGGATCGGATCGATCGTGACGGTGCGATCAAAACCGATCGCCGATTTGAGATCGACCGTCAGGCATGGCAGATCGACCACGCACGAGCCACAGATAATTGCATTTATCATTTGGGATTTAGCATGGATGATTTTGGAATGCCTCTAGCACACCTGACCCTAGCGACGCGCGACGTCCCCGCCACCGCAGAATTTTTCCGCTCAGTCTTCGGATGGGAGAACACACCTAAGGCGAACAACTCCGCCATCGATGTCGAGTGGCTCGACATCGGCAATGGGCAGCAGCTGCACGTCATCGGCGTTCCAGAGTTCGAGATCTCGCCGTTCGAGCGCGAGTATGGACGCCATGTGGCATTCTTCGCCAGCGCCCTCGAACTAACGGCCGTGAAATCGCGCCTAGAAGAACGCGGGATCGAGCTCGTAGCTGCAGAACGCCCGACACCGTTCGAACGTTTCTTCTTCAAGGACCCAAACGGGTATGTAATCGAGGTGATCGACGGTGATGCTTGGAGGGAGTGATTGCTCAACTAGGCGGCTTCGATTTTAAAATCGAAGTTACCCAACCCTTCGCGCTAAGGGCTTGTCAGGAAATAAGTCATACAAAGATGCGCAGGAATTTTAGCCAGCAACAAGGCAGATTTCAGCGATGATAGCGGGCTATTTGAGTTGGAAGCTAACGCGGGTGATGGCCAAAATAACCAGCAGATTGTAGGAGTTATTTACTGACAAGCCCTAAGCCCGCGGGCCGATGTCCGTCTTGCCGTCGTTCTCCTGCTTCTCGCCCGGCGTGCTGCGCCCCTCGGCTACGTATTTCTGCATCAGAGCGGTCAGCGCTTTGACGATCTCCGGTTTCTCCAATGCGAGATTTTTCCGCTCGGCGGGATCCGACTCCAAATCGAACAACTGCACCGGCGGCGCATCTTTTGGAGCCTTGCCAGGACGCGGGTTGCTCCAGCCACCGGAACCTTTGCACAGACATAGCTTCCACTTGCCCTGGCGGATGGCGAACGCACCATCGATCGAATGATGCACGATCGCATCACGCTCGACCACCTTCGCATCTTTCAGCGTCGGCAGGAACGAAACGCTATCGACTCCCGCATCCGCTGCCAACGGTTTGCCCAAAAGCTCTGCACAGGTCGCGAGGAAATCGGTCTGGCAAGTGAGACGCGTTGTCTCCGTCCCAGGCGTCACTTTGCCAGGCCAGCGGACGATGAACGGCACGCGGTGACCGCCTTCGTAAATGTCGGCTTTGTGCCCACGTAGGTCGCCATTGGGCTTGTGCCCCTGCTTCTCCAAGTTCGGAATCTTCGCCGCCGGCGAACAGCCGTTATCGGTGGTGAAAACCACCAGTGTCTCATCCTCGACCCCGTGTTTCTTTAGAGCCGCCAAGACTTCACCCACCACCCAGTCGGTCTCCATCAGGAAATCGCCATACGCTCCGATCGATGATTTCCCCTGCCACTTCTCGCTCGGCACGATCGGCGTGTGCGGGGAGGTCAGCGGTAGGTAGAGGAAGAACGGCTCATCCTTCGGCGCGGCGCGATCGATGAATGCCACCGACTTCTCTGCGAAGCTCTTCAGGCAATCGACCGCCTCGAAATCTTCCGCGGCAGCACCTTTGCGGAAGAAGGCCTTCGTCACCGTGCCTGGCTTGGTCGCTTTTTCGTTCTCGATGTAGACGTACGGAGCCATGTCGAGCGACGCCTGAATGCCGTAGAAGTAGTCGAAGCCATGCGAGGTCGGCGTGACGGCCGGCTTCAAGTAGTCGATGTCCCAGCCCTGCTGCTTTTTCGTCTTCGGGTCTGGCTTGAAATCTTTCAAGAACTGCCAACCGATGCCGAGGTGCCACTTGCCAACACAGGCGGTCTGGTAGCCGTTCGATTTCAAAAACGAAGCCACAGTGGTCTCGCCTTCCTTGATCAGCGGCTTGTCGTGCGGATTAAAAAATACCGACCGCTTGAGTCGCGTGCGCCAGTTGTAACGGCCGGTCAGCACCGAGTAGCGTGTCGGTGTGCACACGGCCGATGACGAGTGCGCATCCGTGAAACGCATCCCCTGCTTCGCCAGCCCATCGATGTGTGGCGTCGCGGCCTTACCCGTGGTGTGGGACACGTCGCCAATCCCCATGTCATCGGCGAGGATGAAGACAATGTTGGGAGAATCCGCCGCGAGCAGGCTGGATGCAGCGAGCAGGCTCGCAAGAAATAGGACAATTCGGGAAAGCTTCATGCTGGACATTCTGAATGCGTTTCGAGTCTAGGCAAGGTGCCATCCGCTGGTATGATGGGAGCGTGAAATCCCTGATCGCCCTCCTCGCCGCCCTATCGATTCTCCAAGTTAACCTTCTCGCAGATGGCAAAGTGATGCCGCCGCAGAACTACACCGGATCGCTGGAGGAGAAGGCCCAAGAGGCGATTATCGTCTTCACGCCCGGCAGCGACAAGAAGAGCGCGGTGCAGGATCTGATCATCAAGATTCAGGTCGAGGGCAAGGTCGACAACTTCGCCTGGGTCGTCCCACTGCCGTCGAAACCGACCACCCGCGAGGAGGACGCAGTGCTTTTTAAAGAGTGCTTCAACTACGTCACCGCACGCAGGCGACCGCCCCAAAAGAACCGGGCGTTCTCAATCAAAAAATCGGCACAGGAGGGCGCCAGCAAGCCCGCGGCCAAGATCGAAGTCCTCTCCCGGGAAGTTGTCGGCAGCTTCGACGTCGCCGTCGTCAAAGAGAACCTCGCCGGCGCGCTCAATGAGTGGTTGAAAAAAGAGGGCTTCCAAGAGCTCAAAAACGCCGAGGACACCATCGGCTACTACCGCGAAAAAGGTTACGTCTTCGCCTGTATGAAAGTCGCCGACACCGCGCTGTCGAAATCCGGCAGCGCCGACCTGCACCCGCTGCGGTTCACCTTCGAGACTGGCGGCCGCGATGGCATCTACTTCCCGATGAAAATGACCGGCCTGCAGAAGGACAAGTTCGACGTGAATCTCTACGTGTTCTACCGGGCGTGGCTGAACGATCACCTCAATGGCTTCGGCTTCGAACACCGCGGTTTCGCGCTCAACTGGCGCGACTATGACTCCGAGGATTGCAAGCCCAACGCCGGTAAAACCTGGTCGGCACCGAAGAGTGATCCCTACCTGAAAAACTACGCCAGCAAGATCCCCGAGCTCACCCGATTTTTCCAGACCCGCCATCCCGGCAAGCGCTTCTACATGACCAACATCCGCGCCGAGGGGCTCAAACCAAAACACGTGCGCGAGTGGGACAACGACCTGTGGATGTTCCCATTCTACACCGACAAGATGATGGTGCCCTACGATGCACGCGAAGGCGGAGCGGCGGCACCGAAATCATAGACACGCTTGCTCAATTTTAGCGATCGCCTCCTGCTGTCCCGGCGCGGGATTTCGGAGCACTGCAATTAGCCTCGGCAGGAGGGTTGCTGCTGTTTCACCAAACCGGACAGGGTATCAGTCGCACGCATCGCCACCAAACGCCCTCTGAACCTCCCCTAGCATGTTTCACACTAGCGCGGCATCCTGTGCCAGCAACTCCAACACGGCAGCAGAAACCTCCTCCGGAATCACCGCATCCATGCAGCGAAAATCCATCGGACACTCACGCAGGAAACATGGACCGCATTCCACATGGTGACGGATAACGCGGTGCCCTTCGCCGAGTGGCCCCGTCCAGATCGGGTCGGTTGAACCAAACACCGCGACGACTTTCACCCCGAGATACGCAGCCAGATGCAAGGTGCCTGTGTCGTTGGTCAAGATCACCTCGCACTCGCGCATCTCGTCCATCAGCTGATTCACGCTGGTTTTGCCAATACGATTTTGGAATCCGACTTTGCCCTGCAGCATCGCTTCCAATTTCTCACCAATCTCGACCTCACCAGGACTCCCGAATAGCTGCCACTCGATCTTGCCCGACATCTCATCGGCAACACGAACGGCGGCGGCAGCATATTTTTCTGGTGGCCAACGTTTTGAATCGCCATACTCTGCTCCAGGACACAGGCCGACCTTCACAAGGTCGCGATGAGGATCACTGCGGGTGTGTTTCGGCGGATCGAAAATGCTCGCATCATCGACGTCGGCTCCGCATTTTGCCACGACGTCTAAGTAGTGGTTCACGTGGTGCACGGTCGGCCCTGGGTCAGGCTCCTTAATGATCTGATCAATGTGCCGGCTGCGCAGCTTCCCGCGGTAACCGACCACCCGCGGAATCCCCGCGCGCGTCACCTCCATCGCGGAGCGTTGCGAGTTGGGGAAAAGGATCGCCACATCGAAGGCGGCGACATCGGTGATCCGTTTCGCCGTCTCAACCGGTTTGCCGCGGCGCTCTTTCGGGATCACCGCGTCCACCTCGTCTACCGTTCGCCACACATCAGCGATCCCCTCCGGCACGAGCACGGCGACCCACGCGTCAGGGCGGCCACGTTTGAGAGCTTTCACCGCTGGGATCGCCATGCAGGCATCGCCGAGCGGGTTCGGCGAGGACACTAGGATGCTGAACCGCTTCAAGTCACTAACATTCATCCCATCCGGCAGCACGCTGCCGCGCTTGTAGGAATTGATTAGGAAATTCGGCTTCGGCGTCTTCCAGCGATTGTGCACCCAGAACCAATCCTGTGGAGACTCGCTGATCACGTCCGCCAGGTGTCCGTTCATCACGGCCGTGAGCGGTTCAATTTTTCCGCCGCCCTCGCCTTTCGGATCGATCGGTGGATGGATTACTAGCTCCCAGCGTGCCAGACCACGCGTGTAGAGCCCGAGCGACAACATCGGCGCCCCGGTCTTCAGCGCCAGCAGCGGAGCTAGGTTCGACGTCGATGCCAGCCTGCCGAAAAAAGGACACCACACCCCTTTGTCACCCGCATGCTGATCCACCAGAACCCCCAGCACCCCACCGGCCTTCAGATGCCGGATCGGCGAGTAGAAACCCTCGCTGCGATTGAACAAGTGCGTCCCATCTTGCTCACGGCGATTCCGGATCAACCGGTCCATGAAAGGGTTCGAGAGGGGCTGATAGAGCGAGCCGCGCAGAGACCCCACACTCACCTCCTTCGCCCGTGCCAAGATTTCCCAGCTTCCCATGTGACAGATCAAGTAGACCAACCCGCGCCCGAGTTTTTCCGCCGCGTCCCGGTTTTCCAGTCCGACGATCGTCAAGCGGGCCTCGACTTTCTCGCGCGGCATCACGCCGAGCTTGATGCTCGAGACCAGGTTGCCACCGAGCGTTACAAAATGATCACGCGCCAGCTGCCGGATCTCGGCTGCGGATTTCTCCCCCTCGAAAGCGATCGCCAGGTTGCGCCGGACAAGCTTTCGGTAACCTGGCAAGATCAGATGGGCGATCCACCCCGCGAAGCGTCCAAACAAAAAACACACCGTCAACGGCACGAGGACGAAGGCGCCCTCGAAGACCCGGTAGGCGGCATAGACCAGCCACTGGCCAAAATTCCCACGCACCACAGCGGGCGCATCAGAGGTTTTAGCAATTTCTTCGCGGATACTCAAAGCAAGGCGAGACTATTTTCGCGATGCCGACAAGGCAAAGCAAAAGAACGCGGCGCGCGGATCCGCTTCGAAAATAGGTTGAGCTTCGATGAGCCAGACTCCCAGCTCACATCGCCAAGCCTAGATCGAGAACCTACTCGGCTGGAGTCTTAGGCTCGTCGCCTGATTCTGCTGGATTCTCTTCTCCGCCAGCCGGTGCCGGGGTCACATCGACAGGCTTCGTCTCAGGCGTCGGGTCTTCCGCCGCCGGAGAAGGGTTGGCGGGAATTTGGATCGGTGGCGTGGTTGCACCCGAACCGTTCGGGATGACGGGTGTCGTCTCCTCAGTTGTATCTTCACCGGATGCCAGCCCCTCGATCACATCAGAGGACTCGCGCTGATTCTTCGCGACCAGCACAGAGAGGATCAGCGAGAAAACAAAGAACATCACCGCAAGGTAAACGGTGCCTTTTTGCAGGACGTTGGTGGTTTGCGCACCGAACATCTGGTCGGTCATGCCGCCGCCAAACGCTGCGCCAAGACCCTCCTGTTTCGGACGTTGCATCAAAACGATGAGGACGATCAGCACGGAGACAATGCCGAGCAGAACAGAGAGTAGACCAATAAAAAAGGGTGCCATAGGGCGCGCAATATGCGCTAGGGAGAAACTTTTGTAAAGCGCGCAGCCAGCGAATTCTAAAAAGGTTCTTGGGGGCTAAATTGTTGGATTTTCAAGGGAAGAACGGAGTGGCAGCAGCGATGGCACCTAGTGTTCCCTTCCTATCAAGGTTCGAAATCATGTCAAAGCCTTCCATCGATCAAAAATTCATGTGCCGAGAATGTCTTCGCCAAACCTGGGAAAAATAAGAGCATCTTCAAGCCTCAGATGCAGTCCACGGAGTGCAACTTAATGCCTACAACTGGCTGTAGGGCAGATCGGAGGGAATGTGCGCGAACGGATCACCGCTCTCCCAGTCCAGCGTAAACCACTAGATCCTCTGTTCGGCCGTGCCGTGCATGAACAACTCCGGCACAACGTATCCCTGGGCACGCTTCTGACGTTATCTAAACGCATGATCTTAGGGCGTTGGACGAGGAATGGACTCAAAAGACCTACAAACGACCTGCTCGATCAATTAATTTCCACGTCGCCAATCTTGTCAAGATTGACGAATTTCTGGCTGGTGAAGATTTTGAAACTTTACAAAGAATTTCTCGCAATCCGCCCGATTCGGCTTAATTGGGGTCGGGTGCCGATGGAAATCGACACCGTAATCCCATCTTTTTGTTTTTTGGTTCATTCTCTGTGAGGCGTTCTGAGGGACAGAGGATATCAAGTGGTGCCTAGCCAAATGCGGGCGCCTGTTAAGTAAGTAGAAAACCAATAAGACAATGAAACTATTCGTGGGCAATTTGCCCTTCTCCGCTTCAGAAGCCGAAATCCGTGAGCTTTTTGATGAATTTGGTGCAGTCACTGACATGCACATCCCACTCGATCGTGACACCGGCCGCCCACGCGGCTTCGCTTTCGTCACGCTCTCCAGCCGCGAATTCGGCGAGGCAGCGATCGGCAAGCTAGACGGCTTCGATCTCGCAGGTCGTCCGTTACGCGTCTCCGAAGCACTCGAACGTGAGCCCCGCGGTGGCGGCGGCGGCGGCGGCGGTGGCGGTGGCGGTGGCGGT
>JBLHKE010000330.1:0-8225 GCA_047619485.1 Verrucomicrobiales bacterium
CAATCCGGAGCTGCTTCTCGGAGAAGAAGATCATCCGGCTGAGACACTCCTCCTTGATCGAGCGCACGAACCTCTCCGCATAGGCATTCAAATTGGGCGAGCGCGGGAGAGTCCGTATCACATTGACGCCCGCCGTGTGAAGGATGCCCCGGAACTCTTTGGTGAACCGACTGTCGCCGTCGATGATCAGGTATTTCTTGCCCAGCAGGAAACCGGAGAGCCCGTCCGTGGCGTTTCTGGCGACCTGCTCCATCCAGCGCCCGTCGGGTTTGGGGACGATGCCTAGGATATCGACGCGACGGGTCGCCTGTTCGATGGCGAACAGCACATGGTAGCGGACGAGCGACCGCCCTACCCAGATCTCGACCGTGAGCATGTCCGAGGCGGCGATCACGTCCCAATGAGCCTTCAGAAAGGTCTTCCACGACATCCCGCGACGACGTCGGGGCGCGGGCTCGATCCCATGATCCTGCAGAATACGTGCGATGGTATTGCGCCCAAGCTCGTGGTCGAGGTTGGAGAGGGCGCCCTGGATCCGGGTATATCCCCATGATGGATTCTCCTTGGCCATCCTCACGACCAACGCCGCCATCTCCGAGGCGACCGTTGGACGCCCGACCTTCCCCCGGCTGCCGTCGTACTTCTTGGCGATCAGCTGCCGGAGCCAGCGCAACAGGGTGTCGGGCGTGACGAGCGAGCTGATCTCGCGCAAAACGCTCCGGCACAAGAGCTTCGCCTTCGCCGCCAGGCGGCGGCGCTCCGCGTCGGTGAACCTGAGCCTCTTCGGCCCGAGCCGATCGCGGAGGACACGGTTCTCCTCGCGGAGGTAGTCGATAATCGCCGCCTGCTCCCGGTTGGCCCAATGGGCCAGCGCCGAGAGCAGCAGATGGAATGGGTGGATGAACATGGTTCCAGAATAGTCCAAAATTGAGAGAGTTCATCGCCGGGCAACCCGTTCTTCCTCAACGCCCCGGGCGTCGTCCGAGTTTTGGGACACTACGGGGTTTGAATGGCCACAAATTGACCACAATATGTGGCGACTATTCCGGAGCAGTTGCTGCTGAGCCCTACTTCTACCGTTTTTCTATTTTGAACGGATCAGGTATGTTGATCCAATCGACCCGGGTTCCATTACGTCCCCGAGTTGCCGCATATAGTCCAAGACCAGACTGTTTCATGACAGACAGCTTCTCTACGGTTAGCGAAACTGAAGTAGGCTCGTTACCGTAGTGACGACCTTCCACCTATAGACAAGCCTCATAAAAATCCCCCCCTTTCTTCCCATCTCCGATCCCTTCAGCGGCGCCCTCAAGCGACCCACACAAAAAGCAAATTCCTAGGAGCAAACGATTGTTGCCGGATCAGGTAAGTCCGACAGGCTCCTAGCAATCCCGCGAGTGCGAGTCTGTGCTAGAGCCTAGCAACTGTGAACAAAAAATATCGCAGTAAGCGCCCCTGACAATCTACTAATCTTCCTCGATTCTAAAAAACAAATCCGCAGCTGTGTTGCCAGTCAGGCTGAAGGTTCCGGTGGTCGTATCTCCCTCGTCCGGTGCGACTCCGTCGTCGAGGTCAGATTCCCAATTGGTCATATCTCGAGAGACGCGAACAGTGTAACTCGCAGCACCGGTGTTCCGCCAAGTCAGGGTCACCTCATTTGTGTCAGGTGAATATTCGATCGCGGTGATGGCGAATAGAACAGGGGGTCCGTCGGAGCCGGTCAACACGGTGCCAAGCCCTCGGCCATTACCGGTAAAATCAGAACCATTCGCGAGGTGCGTGTATTCGATTTCGTCGTAGCCCGCGTTATTAACGAATTTGAGCTGCGCAACATAATACTCCGTGCGGTTGGCAAAATCAGCGTTGAGGTGGGCATCTGTGATCGTTATATCGGGTGCTAGACCGTCAGTGTCCCGCATGACCGCGCTGACCGTGGGTGTCGAGTTAAAAGCACCATATAAGACGTATACCGAACCGGTCGACAAACTACTAATGTCAACGGTAGTAACCGCTCCACCGAAGGAGCGATAACCGTTACCATTGACATCGGCAACCGCATTGAAGGGATCCGCCCCTTCGGTAGCCAAATCGACTCCCGGATCGGTCGCATCCCACAGCTTCAACTGGTTCTGGGCAAAGCCATCGAACGTATCGTCCTCGGTCGCGTAGGTGATGAGGTCGGCCGCTCCGCCTGACACGGAGACGCCACTGATATCGTTATTGGTACCACCGATCCATTTGTAGCTTACGACCTCTTCGGTGAAGTTCCTCACAAAGCTTGGGCCAGGATCGTTTGTTCCCACGATAGTGGCAGCAAAGGACCCGACACCTGGGTTGTTGGGATTCATCGACACGTGGTAGAAGCGCGCCTCACCACCGAAGTCCGGGTGCTGCTCAGAAGCGATGGTGGCCTGAAAGTCGACCTCAAGACTGGCCGCCTGGGCGCTTGCTGCGAACGTCGTCAGCCCGATTACGAAAGCTGATACTCCAAATAATCTATGTAATGTCAGTGGTGTTTTCATGTGCACTCAATCGATCTCATTAATTAATAGATCGCAAGTGTTCTGAGTTCACCGCCCACCCCCCTTTGGGGTGAGGTTGGCGAGTCCCCAGGATAGATGGTTGCAACTGATCTACGCGGCTCGTGAAGCTTCAACACTAGTTACCCATCAATCCAAGCCGCTCCTTCCGCCAACCCCTGCAAATGCAGCTTCCTCGCAGCCCGTCAGACTTTAGTAAGTGCCATTCTGGCCTGGCCCCTTCTTTCAAAACCACAACCCTGTCCTACCAGTACATCACAAAAAGACCCACTCCCCTAGATGTGAAGTGGGTCTAAATAATTGGCTCTTCGGGAATGGTGGTGGGATTTTCATAGGGAAGGGTGGAGTTCGAGCTTGCCTAGGTGGAAGAGAACCCTCGTTCGGAAGGTATCGAATTTTGGGAGCCCTCTCGCCGCCGTTCGCAGGTTCTGGATCACCGAGTTGAGCCCCTCGGCTGTCGCGTTGGTGATCGGGTAGAAGGTGTGGTTGAGCAGCCCGGTCAGGTGTTCGTCTATCATCTGCCCGACCTTTATCAGTGGCTTGATCCCTGACTCTTCGACCGCTTCCATCCAGTTGTTTACGAATCGCATTGCACACCCTATCGAGCGGTAGTTCCAGAACTTGTCGAAGAGCTCTTTGAGCCCCCACGCCTCGCCGCTGCGCAAGTCGTGGGCGAGAAGTTTGCGGAACTCGACGGCGGCTTTCACACGCCGGTTCTTGAAGCTCTTGAGCCACTTGTATTTCGTGCCTTTCAAACGCTCGTCCCCGGCGGCTTGGAGCTCGCGGTGCTCGGCTGCGCGCACTTTGTCGACCGCCTTGTTGAGATGGGCTTTAACGTCGAAGCGGTCGAACACGATGATCGCTTCGGACAGCACTTCGCCGACCGCCCCGCGGTATCCTTTGCACATGTCCATGGCCACCGCTTTCGTCCTCCCCTCGATGACTTCGTGGACGCAGCCGCGCCCGATATCGCTGAGCACGGTCGCGTAGCGGTGGTATTTGCGGATCGCTTTCTCGTCGAGCCCGACGGCGGGCATCTCGCGCTCTTCGCGATGCAGTAGGCCACGCCGCACGGCTCGCTCCATCACGCCCTCGGCGTCGCCGATGGTGATCTTCGCTAGGCGTGCGTTTTACACTCGCGCAGCACGTCGATGAGGTGCGCCTCCATGCGCCTGGTGAAGCGCCCGCCGCCCTCCTCCGACCACGGGACGACAACGGTCATGGTTTTCCCCGAAGGGAGCATGAGGCGTGGGACCTTAGCGATGATCACTGTCTTATATTCGCATGTGTCGAGGTGGCGCCAGCGTCGCTCGCGCCACTCGTGGACGTGCGCTCTCTCGCGGGTTTCCGGATCTGTCCACACTGCGCCGCCCTCGCACTCGACCCGGACTTCGACGCTCTGTGTCTCGGAACAGATCTCGACCTCGACGACCCTCCAGGGTGCGAGGATGTTAGCTGATTGGGCGTAGAAATCTCGAATGGCTGTCAGTTTCACAGACCCATCATAGCAAATTCCTTGCTGTCAATCCCACCACCATTCCCGAAGAGCCGCAATGTCCTAGCAATTAATCAACAACACCGGCCCCTTCCGTTGGTGGCTTTACGAATCCCTCCTCGATGACAAGCCACTCGACCTCATGGTCACAGAACTCATCCGCATGCAAGGTAGCCAAAAGCTTGGCGGCCCAGGCGGATTCGGATTGGCCTCACAAAACGACGTTCCCATGGCCGCAAAGGGTCTCGTCATCAGCTCGGCCTTTCTGGGCGTCGAAATGAAGTGCGCCCGTTGTCACGATGCCCCTTCGCACAAGTCTCTCCAAAAGGATCTCTTCGAACTCGCCGCCCTTCTCAGCCGCAAACCCGTCACAGTGCCCAAACCCAGCAGCGTCTCGCTCGAAAGCCTCAGCAAGGGTGGACGCAAACCCTTGATCGAAGTCACCCTCAAGCCCGGCTCCAGCGTCGCACCAGCCTGGCCCTTCAAAGAGTGCATCAATCCCGGGATTGGCCCTCAACTCGCGGAGCCCCCCCTCCGACACCCACGACCTCCTCGCAGCCCTCATCACCGCCCCCCAAAACGAACGCTTCGCCCAGGTCATGGCCAACCGTCTCTGGCAACAACTCATGGGACGCAGCCTCGTCGAGTCCCCCGGTGATTGGGAGAAATCCGCCCCCAGTCATCCACAACTCCTCCGCTGGCTGGGTCACGAATTGGTGCGCAGCAACTATAGTCTAAAACACCTCGCCCGACTCATCCTTAACTCGCACGCCTATCAACGTGCAAATGATCACTCCCTGAAGAAAACATCGCCCCTCTTCACCTCGCCCGCTCCGCGCCGACTGAGATCCGAACAAATTGTCGACTCCCTCTTCCACGCCACCGGTAAGCCATTTCACACCGGAGAAATGAACATCGACATCGATGGCCGTCGCCCACTCGTTAGCAGCATCTCTCTCGGTCAACCACGCCGCGCCGGGATGCTCGCCAGTCTCTCAAATGAACGAGACCGCCTCAGCCTCACCCTGCCCCGCTTACAAGCCGTTTCGGATGTTCTTTCCGCGTTCGGTTGGACCGCAAGCCGCCAGTCCTCGACCAGCTCACGCAACACCGACCCCAGCGCGCTCCAAGCTGCCATCCTTTCCAACGGAACGATGGGCATCTGGCTCACCCGTCTCTCCGACGACCATGCTCTCACCGACTTTTCTTTGAAGGATCAATCGCTAGACACTTTCCTGGACCAACTCTTCCTGAAACTCCTCACCCGCAAACCCACGCCCGAAGAAAAGAAACTCTACCGCGCCCACCTCACCCCCGGTTTTCAGTCACGCCTCACCGGGACGTCACCAATAACTCCACCTGCAAAAATCCGACAACCACTCTACGTCTCGTGGTATAACCACCTCGATCCCGTCGCCGATGATCTTCGTCGCAAGGAAATCATGGCCGCACGTGCCGGCGATTCCCCGACCCTCAAACTCACCAGCGCCTGGCGCGAACGTTTCAAAGACGTCCTCTGGGCTATCGTCAACTCACCCGAATGGGTCTACTCTCGCTAACAATGAATCTGAAAACCACCTTCCTCGCACTTTTGCTCGCGGCCCACGCATCAGCTCAAGATCTCCCCAACGTCCTTGGCACCCCAGCTGCGGCAAGCAAGGAGGAGTGGCTTAAAACCCAGAGACCCAAAACGCTCGAGCTCTTCAAGGAGAACATTTTCGGACGCGACCCCATTGGAAAGCCCGAGAACCTCAGCTTCAAGATCATCGAAGAAGACCCCACCGCCATGGATGGCATGGCAACTTTAAGAATCGTTGAGATCTCCTTCTCCGGAGCCGGAGGCGACGGAAAGTTCAAGCTCATCGCCTTCATCCCCAACAAGGCAAAGAAGCCCGCTCCCGGATATCTCCTCATCTGCAACCGGGACCGCGAAAACATCGATCCCACCCGTAAAAAGAAGGACGACTTCTGGCCCGCCGAAACCATCGTCTCACGAGGCTACGTCGCCGCCACCTTCCACAACTCGGAGCTAAGCACCGACTCCAATCTAAACTTCGACAATGGCGTGCACAAGGTCTTCGACCAATACCCGGGCAAACGTCCCGGCGACGCCTGGGCCACCATCGCAGGCTGGGCCTGGGGGGCCTCACGCGTGCTCGATTATTTCGAAAGCACTCCTGATGTCGACGCTTCAAAAATCGCCGTCATCGGTCACTCACGCGGGGGCAAGACCTCCCTCTGGGCAGGCGCAACCGACCAGCGATTCGCCCTCACCATCTCCAACAACTCAGGCTGCACCGGAGCGGCCCTAGCCCGACGTCGCAAGGGAGAATTAGTCGCTCGCATTAACAAGTCCTTCCCACATTGGTTCTGCGGGAACTACAAAAAATACAACGACAAGGAAAACACCCTCCCCGTCGACCAACATCAGCTCATCGCCCTCATCGCACCCCGTGCTGTTTACGTCGCCAGCGCATCTAAAGATGCCTGGGCCGATCCCGAGGGAGAATTCCTTGCAGCGGTCCATGCCGAACCGGTCTACCAACTCTTCGGCCTCAAAGGCCTCGGCACCAAAACGATGCCCGCAAATGACTCCCCCCTCCAAAGTGGATCCATCGGTTACCATGTTCGTTCCGGAAAACACGATCTCACCGAATACGACTGGGAGCAATATCTCAACTTTGGCGACATCCATCTCAAGTAAGTAAAGGGCACCTCATGAATCGTCGACACCTCCTCTCTGCTTCCGCCCTGGCCTCCCTTTCAGGAGCGTCTCTCGGAGACACTCAGATCACCTCGCCCAAAGGAAAGGCCGAACACTGGATCCTCATCTGGCTCGGCGGCGGCATGTCCCAGATCGACACCTTTCTCCCTCTCTCCGCTCCGATCCAAAGGCGGCTTCAAAGCCCTCCCGCCAAAAGCAAATTCCTAGCATTAAATGAATAGCGCCAACACCATTTGGGACAAATTCATTGGCGGCACGTTCCGGTTCTTTGTGGCATGCGGATTATTATTTGCATCAGCGGCAATTCCGACTCTCGCCGTCGACCCTCTTCTTGATCCAAAGCCGGCAGTCGTTTCAAAATTAAAAGCCCTTCAACCCAATCGCGGCGTGCGGCTCGGCAATGCCTCAATCCTTGGCGATTTCAATGCAACCGCCCGTCAATATGATCTTCATAAAACCGGGCCACGTGGGCGAGATTTCACAATCAAGATGTGCTGGGCTCAAGATCGAAAGCGCGTGCTGTACTGTGGGGCAAACCACGCGGTGCCGCATCGAATCAATGATGTTTGGGAATTTGACCTGCCTTCGCTTACCTGGTTCATGCTCTATGCCCCCGATCTGCCACGCGGGTATACCGATTTGGGCAAAGACCAATCTGACGTTGAATTTAAAAACGGCATCCTCATCACCAAGCGTGGTGGACCCGCGATCATTGCGCACACTTGGTGGGGTTTAACTTATGATCCCCAACGCCAATCACTTCTGTTCATGAATACATGGGTGACCAAAAAGCAAGATGCGGTTGCCAAGCTTGGGGGCGACCCCGCCAAGCTATACAAAGGCCCGCCGTTGTGGGGTTTTTCACCGGGCGAACGAAAGTGGAAGCCTTTTAAATCGCCCAAGCCTTACCCCAAAGCAATTTTTGGAGGCATGCTCGAATACATCCCCGATTTGGGTGGCAGTATTTGGCATACCAACAACTGGCAAATGCGATCTACATGGCTGCACGACTTTCAAAAAGACACATGGCGTAATTTGGACGCGAACAGCGGCGGCAAGGCTTTCGAAAATGAATCGCCTGAGCCCGAGCAGATTGGCTATTACGACCCCAAGCGAAAAATCATGGTGGTGCATCGCCATTTCAGCACGCATCACTACGATCCAAATAAAAACAAATGGACCAAAGTATGGGCCGGTAACAAAGAGGATGGGCGCACGCCCTATGGTCACGATGCGCGATCGGTTTTTTATCACGATCCCGCAAGCGGCCATGGTCTGCTCGTGCAGTTTCAGACCAACACGCTCTGGGCCTACAACCCGGACGATCACGCATGGATCAAGCTCGCCCCACAAGGCGAGCCCATGCCCAATGGTGGCAAACGCTTGGCTTATGTTGATCCAGCGATGAACGTGTTGGTGGTGATCGACAAAACCGAAGTTTGGGCCTATCGATACCGATCCAACC
>JBLHKE010000331.1:0-8214 GCA_047619485.1 Verrucomicrobiales bacterium
CGGGATTGGCGGAGTTGAAGGCGCAGTGTGGCGGCGGGTCGAAGACGCGCAAGCCAACGGGCGCGGAGGCGTTCTGGGATTCGGTGCGACGCTCGCCAAACAGAGTGGTGCTTCACGGACGAGCCCGATCCTACGCGGTGCGTGGATCAGCGAGACCCTTCTTGGCGAACGCTTGCCGCGGCCCCCAAAAGACGTGCCTGTCTTGGCTGACGCGCCACCAGAAGGGTTGACCGAACGCGCTTTGACCGAGCGGCACACCAGCGATCCCAGCTGCGCGCGCTGTCACGCGCGGATCGATCCGTTCGGATTCGCATTGGAGAACTTCGACGCCATCGGCCGCTTCCGATCCAAAGATGGCTCTGGCCTGCCGATCGATGTGGGCGCGGAGCTTCTCGACGGCACGCAATTCGCAGGGATCGACGGTCTACGGCACTACCTTCTCAACCAGCGACGCGACGATTTCGTACGGCAGTTTTCTCGCAAAGTCCTCGGCTACGCCCTCGGCCGCGGGGTGCTCCTCAGCGATGAGCCATTGCTCGACGACATCCAGTCGCAGCTCGCCACGAACGAATTCCGCATCTCCCAGATCGTAGAATTGATCGTGCTCAGTCCACAATTCCGCGAGATCCGCGGTCGCGACTATCCGATCGAATAATTCCAACCGCCAAGCACGATGAAAAATAAATCTCACCTTTTGAATCGCCGCGCTTTCCTCCGCGGGGCCGGCGTCACAATGGCTTTGCCATGGATGGAGTCGCTCACCGTCTGGGGCGACGAGGCAAACAAACGCGAACCCGGCAGTGAGGCGCCGGTGCGGCTCGCGGTCTTGTTTTCCGGTAATGGTTTCCACTCGAAGCAATGGTGGGCGAAGGGCGAGGGCAAGTCGATGGAGTTGGGTAAGGTGCTAGACCCGATCGCCGACTACCGTGAAAAATTGCTCTTCGTCCGCGGCCTGCACAATGCCGAAGCGCAGAAGGGCAACATCCACAGCTCGCAGACCGGAAACCTGCTCTCCGGCGCGCCGCTCGCGTCCGGCGGTGAGATCCGCTCAGGGATGAGCGTGGACCAGCTCTTGGCCAGGCACCACGGGCGCTCGACCAAAATCCCCAGTCTGGTGCTTGGCTGCGAGAAATCGAACCCCTCGGTGCATAAGAATTACTCGATGCTCTACAGCTCGCACATCTCGTGGAGTTCGCCGACCACACCGACGCCGCTCGAGTTGTATCCCGCGCTCGCCTTTGACCGGCTGTTCAAGGACACCGCAAGCAAGGGCGACCAGAGTGTCCTCGATGCGGTTCTGTCGGATGCAAAAGATGTGCGCCGCAAGGTCAGCGCGCTCGATCAGAGGAAGCTCGACGAGTATTTGGATTCGGTGCGCGAGGTCGAAACCAGGATCGAGAACGCCGGCAAGCGCGGCGAGTTCCAAGGCTGGCGCCCGACGCTCAGCGAACCGAATCTCCCGCGCCCGGCGGATGGAATCCCGCAGGACATTGCCGAGCACATGCGCATCATGTGCGATCTCCTGGTGCTCGCCTTCCAGACCGACACCACGCGCATCTGCACGCTCAAGTTGAACAATGACCACTCGTCGCTGCGCTTCCCGAACCTCGGTGTCGATTACATGATCCACCACCTGCTGTCGCACAGCGACACCGCTGACTGGCTCAAGGTGAACCAGTTTTTTCTCGAGCAGGTTGGCTACATCGCTGGCAAGCTCGACGCGATCCAGGAGGGCGAACGCACGGCTCTCGACAATTCGATGCTGATGTTCTGTTCCTCGATGCTCACCGGCAACCACGACGCGAGCCAGCTTCCGGTTGCGCTCCTCGGCGGTGCCGGCGGGCGCATCAAGGGCGGTCGGGTGCTCGATTATAGTGGTAAACCAGATCGGCAGATGTGCCGACTCTACCTTTCCATAATGGACAAGATGGACGTGCGGCCAGGCTCGTTTGGGGATGCGACCTCAATGCTGGAGGAGGTGTGATGTCGATGCTGTATGGTTGAGAAAATGGCATTAGAAATTGAGCGTATCGGGGGCGAAGTCGGCACTGCTTTCAGGCATCGTGTCACGATGAACTCTCAGCATTGCTAAGGAGTAAAACGCACGAGAACGTCGGCGATCGCCACCACATTCGTGGGGGCAATGATGGCGTTTCTGATAGCCACCACATCTGTCCAAGCGGCGAGGAATTTGAGTCTAGCGAAGTAACTGTCCCGGTGCAAAAGGCGAAGGTGTTTATCTTTGCCGGTCAGTCGACTTTCCTTTTGTCTTTTAGGGACGCAAAGAGGATCGGCCAAGCGCGTTCCCCATACGGTGCTGGTCTTGCCGGTCTGTCGAACTCTGAGCGCGGACACGTGTCTCAACGTGATCCTGATGATGAACGACGTTCAGGGCTACGGGGACATTGGCGTAAGCGGGAACCCGATCGAACATGATCCAGATAATCAGGTAACCCTGTCTTGGCGCTGCGCTCACACGAGATCCCGCATCCAGATAGGCGGCCAGGATCCTTTCTGTCGGGGGGGATCTCATTGAGACCTGCACCGTCACGTTGTTCTGGCCGCAGGACTGGTCGAAATCTGAATGACGACCATTTCTTCGCCCTGGCCAGATCGACGAAACGGTGGGTGCAGTAAAGTCCAGAGGAGCGGTCGTTCCCAAACCTGAAGATGTCGCGGCCATTCCAAGTGTCGAACGCGGGAATCGTTTCACGCCAATGGTAGCCGGGGAGTTTTTCTATCTTCTTTGACCGGCCACAGTCCTCGCACAGCCCGGGGCTCTCGATGTTCATCGCGGCGAAATCGAGATCCATCCCAGGTTCCGGGAGGACATGGGAGTAATTTGGTGGCGGGGGATCAAATTTCTGTTCTAGCCTGGGCGGCGGTTGGAGAAGTTCCACGCTTCGAGAAACCACCTGGATCTCAGCATCGACGAGGCCCGACAAAATCTCGTCTGTCACCATCATTTCTACTTCGAGACATCCGAAGGCGCTCGGCCAGCGCTTTCTAGGAGCCGGTCGGACTTACCTGATCCGGCAACAATCGTTTTAGAATTCGCCCAAATCCACCCTCCGCTTTGGCGAATATTCCAATATACTCCTGCATCGGACGGCGGATTATGACTGAATTCTAAAGCGTTTTGCTCGAAATTATCTAAGTCCGACAGGCTCCTAGGGCAAACGATCACGTTTAGATCAACATTCATCCCCGCGGGGCCGCAGTCAGCGTTCCCAAGAATATCTTTCCACCGATCGATTGCCGCATGTCGGGTTTCCCGGCTCGCTAGTTCCAGCGCGGGGCAATGGCACCGTGGGCAGCGAGGAATTTTATCATGGAGGTGACCATAAAAGTGTAGTCACTCGTCCTGAGCTCGAAGATGATGTTCGGCGGTTTTACTGAAGTGGCAACCATGAGAGCAGTGAACAGAAATCCGGCAACCTAGCTAGGTGTTTTTGATGCATCTCTGTGCGCGAGTTTGGACGTCCGTGATCCAGATGGCGGGCTCCCCCAAAAAACAAAAATTGGCGTGCATCCACCGGTGAAATCGGCAAAACTTCTTATCTTATAGCTGCTGCCCGCCCCCCACGAATTGCTATGGACTTTTTCAGAAAGAAACTGAAACAAACTGCTTTTCCTGCGCCTGAAACGACGCGCAAGAAATGGATCCGCCAACTTGCCGAACGCAGGCTGTCAAAACGCGCGGCTGGAGCGACGCTCATGGCGGAACCGGAAGCGACCCTGTTACAGCTCGTCGAGAGCTACATCGAGCTGCGCAAGCAAGGCTACCAACCGGATGCTGCCCTCGCAATCATCCACCGTCATGACGAACCTAGGTTCGATGGCCGCTCACGACCGGGGATCGCAAAGCTCCCGCCGGAACCGTGCAGCCTCTCTTCCTATGCCAACTACCTTCTGGGCGTCGTCCACGTCCGCCATGGTGGACTGGATGCGGATCAGATTGATGATGTCCTGCGGGAATATCTAGACGCCTACAAGAGACGCGGCAGCTGCGAAGGCATTCAGAAATCTATGAGCAGCGATCGCTCCAAGCAAAGGGAGCAACGTCTACCGTTTACGAAAAAAATCGAAACCGCCGGTATCGGCAGCTGGCGCACGAAAATCGAATGCCACCACTGCGGGCAACGCATTGGAATCCGCACCGCTGACCTCGGCAGATCGGCGCCCTGCCCGAACTGCAAGACCACTCTGGACATAAGGGCGATCACCCAGCGCTGCGTCGAGATGAGGCAATCGACGCTCTGCCCATCGAACAAGCCCTTAGCGATTCTGTCGGAAAGTATCTAGTCGTCTCCAATCGAAAAACCATGCTGAACTCGATGAAATTACTGCTAGTCCTAGTCGCCTCGACCGTTCCCGCACTGGCCGAGATTCCAGTTCCCGATGATGCTCCGCTACCGCGATCGCCGGCTGATAGTCAGAAATGTTTCGCTCTTCCTGAGGGATTCCGTATCGATCTGATCGCTGCCGAGCCGCTCGTTGAGGATCCGAGCGGCATCGCTTGGGGGAAAGGCGGGGAGCTGTTTGTCACCGAGATCCACGGCTACAACGTGGAGGGGCAACTCGATGTCGATGAACTCAACAAGACTGGGGAACTCGACACCTCGATTCGGCGACTGCACGTCGGTCCTGCGCTGAAGGCTAAAGCTCGGAAACGCCAGCACGGTAGCCTGAAGCTGCTGCGAGACACCGACGGTGATGGTCGAATGGACGAGGCGATTGTCTGGGCGGACGACCTCCCACCTGCCTACGGAGTGGTGGCGGCGCGCGATGGGGTGATCGTCACTGCCGCGCCCGACATCCTCTATTTTGCGGACACCGATGGCGATGGCCGACCGGACGTGCGCGAGATTCTGTTTACGGGCTTCGCGGTCGGTGAGTTGGAGCGGGGCATCAACAATCCGGTCTGGGGCGTCGACGGATGGCTGTATGCCGGCCGGGGTTGGGGTGGGGGCAATATAACTGGGCCAAGAATGGAAGGGGAGTTTACGATGCCGCACAGCGATTTCCGGTTCAGGCCCGACGGCTCGGTGATCGAGGTGGTGAGCGGGTCGAACCACACGTTCGGCATGGCTTTCGACGATGTTGGCAACCGTTTCCTCAGCACGACGAGTACCCCGGCGATGTATGCGGCGCCCTTGCCCTATCACTATCTCAAACGCAATCCGCACGTCGCAAGCCCGCAGCTGACGATCCACGCCAGCAACTACGGTAACACCTTTCCGATTAGCAAGCCGCACCCGTGGCGGAGCAAGCGCGCGGCGGATCCGCGTTGGATCAAATTCTACGGCGCGGCCGAAGCGACCGCCAACGGTCACTTCACTTCTGCTTGTGGGCAGGAGGTCTACCGGGCGTCACTGTTCCCACAAGTATTCCACGGCAACTACTTTTGCTGTGAGCCGCAACAGAATTTAGTACACCGGGCGATCATCAGCCGCGACGGTCCAGGCCTTAGAGTCCGTCGCCCTGAGCAGGCGGGCGAGAGCGAGTTTCTGAGTTCGAGCGATGGTTGGTTCCGCCCGACCAACCTGCGGGTTGGTCCGGATGGTGCGCTGTACATTGTCGATATGTATCGGGAGATCATCGAAGATTACTCGGCGATCCCACGGCACCTCCAGCAGCAATATGGCTTGTTAAAGGGCACGGGGCACGGGCGAATCTGGCGACTGGCACCGGAAACTAGTGCCCCCGCGCTAATAGTGAACAACTCCATTAATTACCGCGATCCAGTGGTGGGGATCATCGAAAAAATTTACCGGGATGACCGCGTCGATCTGGCGTCGATGTTGGTGAATGAGCACTACGCCGTGCGCATGCATGCCTTGAGGGTGGCTGACCAGCGCTTCGGTGATGACCCCCGCCTCATCGAAGCTGCGCTAGAATTGATCGAGTCCGAGCGGGATCCGAGCGTGCTGTTGCAACTCGCGCTAAGCCTTGGCGAGAGCGAAGACTCACGTGTCGTCGCAGCCCTGGCAATGCTCGCTGCCGATCACGGCGGAGTCCGTTGGATGGATAGCGCGGTGCTGAGTTCGTTGCGGGGAAAAGCTGGCGTCTTCGTGACCGCCGCGCTGAAGGATCACCCGGCGATAGCCGCCTCCTTGCTGGAGCGGGCAGCGGTCACTGCCGCGCGCGATGGTGATGTGGATGCGCTACTGGGCGCAGCCGTTCACGCCGACGAGAGCTTGCGCCTCCGCTTGATCGCGCTTGCCGCTGAACACGGCAGCGGTGATCGAGGAAAACTGCGCGTCGCTGCTGATCGGGCGCTCGGTTCGGTTCATCGACCCGATCGCGAACGGCTGGCAGCCTTAGCGCTGTTGCCTTACGCGTCGCCGGAGGTTGCGAAGGCTGCTTTGGAACAGATCCTGCACCCCGCCGAACTGCCAGCCTTTCAAGCGGAGGCCGTGGTAATCGCTGTGTCTGTCGCTGGTGCGGACGGTATCGCGCATGTGATTGAGAAGCTCGGCGCTGCCACGCCTCGATTGAAGGCAATCGTGATCGAGGCATTGCTTTCACGACCAGCCGCAACCCAGCAGTTGCTCGCGCGCGAGTCGGCGCAGGTCGAATTTTCCGAGATCCAGTGGCACCGGCTCCTTCATCATGATCTGCCGGAAATCCGCCAGCTTGCGGAAGCCCGAAACGCCAAACGCGCAGCAGCGAAGAGTGCGTTCGTGCTAGATTCTCCAGCCTATGTGGCGGCGCTTGGAGGAAAAATAAATCCTGATCGAGGTGCAAAGTTGTTCGCAACGCACTGCTCCGTCTGTCACCAGTTCGGAGGAAAAGGCTTCGCGGTCGGGCCAGGACTCGACGCTGAGGCTGGCCAACCTGCCGAATCTCTCCTGCGCAGCATCCTGCAACCGTCGGCCGAAATTACCGCTGGTTACGGGACTTATCTTGCCAAGACCAACGATGGCACCAGTCACGTCGGGGTGCTCGCTTCGGATTCTGCGACGAGCCTAACATTAGCCGATCCCGGCGGAGCTAGGATCGAAATCCTGCGTTCGGAGCTCGCCTCGCTCGAGCTTCTCGAACTGTCGCTGATGCCAGCCGTGTTCGGCACGGTGATGAAACCTGATGAGATCGCCGACCTGATCGCGTTCATCCAGGACAATGGAGGGGGCAGGGGAGGTCGGCTAGTCCTGTTCGAAGACGACCCAGCTTTTCCATCAGCACTTGCCGACGGCGATGGCCGCGCGACACTCGATTGGAGCGACGCGTCCTCCGGCCGTGCCTGCGTTACGATCGAGGGTTTCCAGCGCCATGCCCGGCAGCTGCCTGGATGGAATTTTGCCATCCGGGAAAAGCCGAGCGAAGGCGAGTTCCGTTTCTTGCGCATCGCGATGAGATCCCGTGGAGCAAAAGGCATGATGCTTGAACTCGCGGACGATCAGGCGTTTCCATCAGAAAATCAGGCGGTGCGCACCTACTTCGTCGGCGAAAACAGCACCGGCTGGGTCTCGAACGAACTGGCCAAGGTAGCGCCCAAAGATTGGCAGAATTTCACGATCGATCTATGGGAAGGCAACGGCGATTTCACCTTTACCGGGGTGGCGTTGACCACGATGGGAGGCAAGGGCAGCTACGACCACATCGAACTGTTCCGCGAAAGTCCGCAGGATCCTGCGAAATAGCCCGTTGGATGAGACCATAGTATGTAAGAATGAGGTAGGGGGCTTAGCTGAATCCGTCGGACTACGCATAGTGGGTTCTATGAATTCAGATACCACTTACCGATTCTCTTTCGGTTCATGGAATATTAGCGAAGGGGGCGACCCTTTTAGACCAGGCGTGCGTCAGCCGGATCTAGACGGCAAGACTCCTGCGCAACTTTTGGCTAGTACGCGACAGCTTAAGTCCACCTTGGACAATCATGGTCTGGTTCCAGAATTCATAGCGCCGCGACTCTGGTTTGCCGATCAGACGGTCGATGGCGGTGACACCTCCAACTCGGCGAGCGAACGGTGAAGGAATGGACCTTGTGAAGGACATTGGTTTCGCACCCCCTCTAACCGCCGCACAGGCGCCCAGAGACGCCGGGAAAAGAAAGGGGTCAGGACGGAATGGCACGTAGATAACGGCATTCTCCCGAGTGCCAGCCGGTTGGATCTCTCGGGATCGGGATGGCATCCGCCATCGGTCGATGTTGTCGCGGTAGAACGAACGCCTCCGTTCGTTCGGATCGAGCGGAGCGATGATCCG
>JBLHKE010000332.1:0-8205 GCA_047619485.1 Verrucomicrobiales bacterium
CTTCAGACATTTTCTGGTCGGAGATCTGGTTCGAATCCACCATCAATTCGTGCCTCGCTTGTAAACTGTGTGTGAGTCCAATTTCTCGACGATCTGCCACGGCTTTAGATCGATTTGCGAGCTGAGTTCAGAGCCATCCCGCACCACCATGTAGGAAACCCCAACAAACTCTTCTTCCGGGAAGTTAGCATAGCCTCGGCCAGCGAAAGCCATCACATACTTGCCGTGAAATCCAACCGAACCAATCTCCTCGCCCGCTGGCGCTTGGGCGTCGGCGAGTCCGATCGCATGGTAGAGATCGAGATCACGTCCTCGATAGTAGGATTCGATATGAGGACTCGCAAGCATTGAGAAGCCGCCTCGGCTACTGTCGCTATTCCCAACGAATAGCAGATACCCGTCGAGCAGGATGAGCCAAGCTGCCCACATCACGATCGCGCCTTTCACGAAGAGCCGCGAGCGTTCGTGATAGAGCATTGTCGAAAGATCGCGGAGGCCGAGGATGATGTAGCCGATGAGGAACGGCGCGATAGGAAGAAAGTAGCGCTCGGGTTTCACTAGATCTCCGAGGAGTAGCGCCAACATCGCTAGCACATACCAGTCTGCCGGTTGCACGCCATGGGTTCTAAACTGGCGAACCATGCCGAAAACTAGAAGTCCCATCAGCAAAACGACAATGATCCCAGAAAGGATCGCACTATCGACGCGGGTCTCGACAGCACGTCGCAGCGAAAAGAGGGTCGTCTCGATCATTGAGAACAACGCATAGGGATCAATGTTGGAGAAGCGCTCGAGGTAGTGGCTGGTCCGGTCGTAGGCACCTGTTGGGGCGTCCCCGCTGGCGATAGCCTGAGAGCATCGCATCTTCCAAAGAAGCCAAGGAATCGCGCCCATCATTGCCACCCCGATCTCTGGGGCGATTGCCCGATACCACGGGGCGGCGGAGCTCACTCTAGCCTGCCGGAACTGCGTCCACATCTGCGCCAGCACGGCAATCCCTAAAAACACCCCGGCGAACCTCGTTAGAGAGGCCAGCGCTAGTAGCGCGCCGGCGGCAAACATCCATGGCATCGAGCGGCTTGAACCGAGCCGCTGGAGTGTGATCAGAAACGCCATAGACAGCGCAAGGAATGGCCACTCAGAGAGGACGCTGGCTCCGCTGATCAATGAGATCGGCAACAGACACGTGAGTGCGGCGACCGCGACGGGCAATTCGAATCGGTGAACTTTCGCCATTGCCCGAATAGCAAACAAGCCAGCCACGACGAATGCGAACACGACCAGCTTGGCCACCCACACCGCATCGCCTGCGATGATTCGCGCCCCGGCAAGGAACACCGGGAACACAGGGGGCCAATCGGTGATAGGAGTCCCGTCGAGGGCGAACTCCCCGGTCTCGACGATCGACTTTGCGCCGAAAAAGTAGAGCACGTCATCGTGTTGTTCTGGTGTAAACCATGGATTGAGCGCGAGGAGAAAGATCGCGGCGGGGAGAATGGTGAGCACCCAACGAGGGAAGCGCTTCTTGAGCTCTTCCGAATTTTCCCTCGAACCAGATTCCATCAGGTATTGTTCCGCTCGTCCGGAGTGAAGATATTGAGTTTCTCGTCACTCAGTGCGGGAGGCGAAAAGCCGTTTTCATCGTAGCCAAAACGTTTCATGAGCGCTGAGACCTTAGAGTCATCACGCCATGCAGGCAAGAGCCGCTCCGCCCAGGTAGGGAGGTTCTTCATTTGCTGCCATTTTTGAAGGGCATGGTCACCGACTTCCTTATGTTCGTAGACGCTGTCGTGCCAGCTCTCACCGGGATTGTGTACCTGATACGACCGGTCGACCTGCTCTTCGTCGACCGAGAGCCCGAGCCATTTCAAAAAGTCGATCTTGGCCTGCTCTGGGTGGCAGACCAAGTCCTCGTAACGGATCAGATAGAGGCACTTTGCGTGCTGATGAGTTTCAGCGAATTCCAGCAATTCCTCGTGCTGCTTCCGCCAGTAGTTCCAATATCCAGCACTTCGTGGCACCTCACGATTCTCTTGGTATTTGGTGAAGCTCACCAAGCTGTCGCGTGGATCGCGAATGACCACGCACACCCGCGCCGCATCACCATAGGCCGCAAAAAGGTTCTCTAGGGCGTAGATGTAGTGATTGGATTTATCGACCAAGATGTCACCGTTTTCGACTGCCTCAGTCAATCTCCATGCCCCGAAAAAGCCCACTGGATCAAATTTTGTCTGCCGCAGGCCTTCGTGGGATCCAAAGTAGTACTTCAGCACGGTCGTCCCTGCCCGAGGAAAACCTGTCAGGTAAACGACCTTTGGTTGTTCGCCCTGGGGTGGCAATTGCTGAAGGTCGGCGGCCTTCCATTCGCGAAACTTTCTGAGATTGATATAGGCGACAGTCATACCGCGTTTCAGAAACGCAGGCATGGCGCTGTAGAATTTCACCTTAAGATCCATGAGTGAGGAGTTAGTTAACTAGCTGGTGAGTTTGATGCTTTTTGAGTGCCCGTTCCTTCCCTAGCGAGAACAGGACAGGAACCACGAACATGGTCATGAGTTCGATCGCCATCCCGCCGAACACGGGGATCGCCATCGGCACCATGATATCGGACCCGCGCCCGGTTGATGTAAGCACGGGAAGAAGTGCCAGCAAGGTCGTGCCGGTAGTCATCAGACACGGGCGGACACGGCGCAGGCCAGCCTCCATGGTGGTTTTACGAATCTCCTCGATGCTCTTTGGATCGGTCTCATCAAATTTTTGGCGCAGGTAGGTGGCGATGACAACGCCGTCGTCCGTAGCGATGCCAAACAGGGCGAGGAAGCCGACCCAGACAGCTGTCGACAGATTGACCGGATTGATCTGGAAAAGTTCCCGGAGGTTGATGCCGAAGACGCTAAAGTCGAGGAAGCCGGGACGTCCGTAGAGCCACAACATGAGAAATCCACCCGACCAGGCTACCATGACACCGGAGAAAATGATGAGGGTGGTGGTCGCAGATTTGTTCTGGAGGTAGAGCAGGATGAAAATCGAGATGAGGCACAGCGGCAGCATCACCGCAAGGGTGCGGTTGAACTCGAGAGCCGATTCATAGTTGCCTGCGAACTCGTATCGGACGCCTGGAGGACGAACGAGATCTCCGGACGCCTCTTTCTCGTCTAGAAATGCTTGCGCGGCTTCGACGACATCGATCTCGGCGGATCCTTGCTCCGAACCAAACGTCAGATAGCCGGTGAGAAAAGTGTCCTCAGCTTTGATCACCTGTGGCCCGCGGATATAGCGAATTTCGGCGAGCTGGGATAGCGGCACGACAGCACCTTCCTTGCTGGTCACGAGTATCTCCTCAAGCGACTGGATGGAGTCGCGCATCTCGCGGGCGTAGCGCACTTGCACGCCGTAGCGCTCGCGTCCCTCGACCGTCATGGAAACGACTTTACCTCCGACTGCGAGTTGCACCGTCTCGTGGATGTCTGCGATGTTCAATCCGTATCGCTTCGCCGCTTGTCGGTCGGGGACGATTTCAAGGTATGGTTTGCCGACGATCCGGTCGGCATTGACAGTCGAAGCGTTTAGGCCTTTGACCTCACCGGAACGCAACAAGCGCTCCAGATCCAAGCCAAATTTCTCGATCACCTCGAGCGATGGCCCTTTGATCTTGATCCCCATCGGTGCACGCATTCCGGTGCGCAGCATGACGAGACGGGTCTCGATCGGCTGGAGTTTCGGAGCGCCGGTCGCACCGGGGAGCTTCGCGACTCGATCGATCTCTGCCCAGATATCCTCCGGGCTCTTGATGTGCGGGCGCCAGAGGCGAAATGGCTTGCCACGCTTGTCAGGCACGAGATCGCCATCTTTATAAATAAAGTCTCCAGCCTTGTCGGTACGGAAGCGCAGCGGTCTACCTTTCGAATCGCTACGATATTCTGGGAGGTAGTTGATCACGGTCTCGATCATCGAGATCGGAGCTGGATCGAGCGGTGATTCGACTCGACCAATCTTTCCGACGACTTGGTGAACCTCAGGAACAGTGGCGATGGCAGCATCCAAGGTTCGTAAGGAATCGATCGCCTCTTCGATCGACGCGTGTGGGCTGATCGTCGGCATGAACAGGAACGAGCCTTCGTCGAGCGAAGGGCGGAATTCGCGGCCGAGTCCTGGGAATTTTTCCTGAAGGTCTTCACCGATGCGCGACTCCTTGATCGGGCCCGGCAGAAAGCCCAGGACTTTCGGTGCCCCTTGCCAGACGAGTAGCGCCAAGAATAGAAAGGCCAGTGGCACGCTGAGGAACAGTGCCTTGTTACGTAGGCACCATGCGAGGAGTGATCCGTAAAACCGTTCGAAAATCCGGAAGAGAGTCAACAACCCGCCGATGATCAGGACGACGAAGAGGATGTTCGACAACACGGTGCGATCGAGTCCGAGCGGCATCCAATCACGCGCTAGAACCCACACGACCGCCAGCGCGAAGGCGACATTGATGAACAGGGAAGCACGCCGTTTCGGTGCGAACTTCCACTCGTGTTTGAATAGCAGGTGGGCGAGCGGCGGGATGATTGTGAGCGCCACCAGGATCGATGCGATCAGCGCGAAGGTTTTGGTGAAGGCGAGAGGTCTGAACAGACGCCCAGCCTCGCCGGTCATGCTGAACACCGGAAGGAAGCTGACGACCGTGGTCGCGACCGAGGTGGCGACGGCTGAAGCGACCTCGGTGACGGCTTCATAGATGACCAGCGCGCGCGACTTATCCGGCAGAGCCTCATCGAGGTGCTTGAGGATATTTTCAGTCAGAACAATCCCGACATCGACGACCGTGCCTATCGCGATCGCGATGCCCGAGAGCGCGACAATGTTCGCATCGATGCCGAACTTTTTCATGGCGATGAAGGTCACCAGCACCGCCAGCGGCAACATCGCGGAGATGAGCAAGCTACTGCGCAGGTGCAGCACCATGATGAGGACGACGATGATCGTCACCAGCACCTGCTGAAAGAGCGCCTCGTTGAGGGTATTTAGCGTCTCATCAATTAGCGTGGAACGATCGTAGAACGACTGAATCGTCACCTTTGAAGTATTCAGCCAATCAGGCCATTCCGAGCGATCGACCTCCCGCGTCCATGCGAGCCACGCCTCAAGATTCGGCTCACCCTCGACGAAAGCATCCTCGATGCCCTGTTGGTTGGCGAATGCCACAACCGAAACCTTGTCGACCTTGTCCCAGTCGAAGACGACTCGAATCGGCAGCGCGTCTGTTAGGGCTGCGACTTTCGATTTTAGGTTGGTGATGGTCTCCATCGGGTTCGCCCCGTAACGGGAGACAACGACACCGCCCGCAGCATCCGCTCCGTTCAGATCGAGGGCGCCGCGACGCATCGCGGGTCCGAGTTGCACGGTTCCAACGTCACCCACAGTGATCGGGACATTGTCGCGCACCGTCACGACCGCATCGCGCAGATCCTCTAAGCTCTCGATGTAACCGGTGCCGCGCAGGATGTATTCGACGCCATTGATGGCGAGATTGCGCGCCCCGATTTCCTGGTTCGCCTTGCGCACGGCGTCGGCGACCATCGGTAGGTGGACGTCGTAGGCGCGGAGGGCATTCGGATCGACCTCGACTTGGTATTGTTTAACAAACCCTCCGACTGAAGCGACTTCAGCGACGCCCTTAGCGCTGAGCAGCGCGTAGCGCACTTGCCAGTCCTGGATCGATCTCAGCTCGTCGAGATCCCAGCCACCGATCGGCTTGCCGTCGGGGTCACGCCCCTCCAGCACATACCAATAAACCTGCCCGAGCCCGGTCGCATCTGGCCCGAGAGAGGGCGTCACCCCCTCAGGCACGAGATTCGAAGGCAGACTATTGAGTTTTTCGAGCACTCGGCTCCTCGACCAATAGAACTCGATGTCCTCCTCGAAGATCAGATACACGTAGGAGTATCCGAACATCGAGAAGCTGCGAACCTCACGCACGCCCGGAATGCCTAGCAGCGAAACCGTCAATGGATAGGTGATCTGATCCTCGACGTCCTGCGGCGAGCGACCCGGAAACTCTGTGAAGACGATCTGCTGGTTGTCACCCAGATCAGGGATCGCATCGACCGGAACCGGATCTCGCTCGATCGGCCCAGTGTTCCAATCGAACGGAGCAACCTTCATCCCCCACCCCACTACAAGGATGAGGAGAAGCAGGACGACGAGCTTCTGGTGGAGGCAGAAATGGATGAGGCGGTTCAAGATCGGTCAGGTAAAATGTGGATCAACGTCTAGGAAGTTCTCCTGCTGTGCCCCAGCCGTATCGCGGCGATATAGGTGATCGCCGGATACGCGCTTGCAGGCAGGGCAGATATCACTTCTTCAGCTTCGCGAGGAATTTCGCCGGATCCTCCTCGAACTCGGGGATGCAACTTTTGCAGCAGAATTTCACAGTGGTGCCCTCGTGGACGATCTCGACTGGCTTGCCCATGCTGCCGAGTTTTTCATCTGAGACGACACAGGTCGTCAGCGGGTACTCGCCGCTAGAACCGGCAGTTTCCTTGTCAGACTCGCCGCCTGCGGTGTCAGGTTTCTTATCGGAGCAAGATGCCAGCGCGAGCGGGACGGCGAGGAGGAATGTCAGGATGGTTTTTGTTTTCATTTTCTGTGTATTGATTTGGTTTTGGCTTATTGAATTTTTAGACGGCCCAGACGTAGGGCATTTGCGATCACGGACACCGAGCTGAGGCTCATCGCTGCCCCGGCGATCATAGGATTGAGAAGCGTCCCGGTGAACGGGTAGAGAAGACCGGCCGCGATCGGGACACCGAGTCCGTTGTAGACGAAGGCGAAAAAGAGATTTTGGCGGATGTTGCGCATGACCGCCTTGCTGATGCGGATCGAACTCGAGATATCATCGAGATCGCCATGCACGAGCGTGATTCCTGCGCTCTCGATCGCGACATCCGTTCCTGTTCCCATCGCGATTCCCACATGTGCCTCCGCCAGAGCGGGCGCATCGTTGATCCCATCGCCTGCCATCGCCACGATATGTCCACGGGCTTTGAGATCCTTGACGAGCTTGATTTTGTCCTCAGGCGAGAGACCGGCATGGAATTCGTCGATCTTGACCTTCCGCCCGATCGCGGCAGCCGTGCCAAGATTGTCACCAGTAGCCATGATCACGCGGATCCCCATCTGATGAAGTTTTACGACAGCTGGGAGACTCGACTGCTTCACTGGATCAGAAATCCCGAAAATCCCCATCGCGGCGCCGTTGCTCGCAATCCACACCACACTCTGTGCCTCGTCTTGCAATTGCTTGGCGCGCTGTGTCAGCATCTCTGGAATTTCGATTCCCTGGTCGACGAGGAAAGACTCCTTTCCCGCGTGAATTCGGCTGCCATCGACGGTGCCCGAAACCCCACCGCCCGTTGTGCTCGAAAAGTCGGATACCTTGGGGGTGTCGATCTGCTGCTCCTTAGCTCGAGCGACGATCGCGTGGGCAAGAGGATGTTCGCTGTTCGCCTCGATGCTCGCTGCCCATGCGAGCAAGTCCTTCTCACTGACGCCAGACACAGCCACCGTGCTGGTCACCTCCGGCGCTCCAGCGGTAAGCGTTCCGGTCTTATCAGTGATCAAGGTATCGACCTTCTCCGTAATCTCGAGGGCCTCGGCATTCTTTATCAGGATTCCCGCGCTGGCTGCGCGACCAATGCCGACCATGATCGACATCGGAGTCGCCAGGCCGAGCGCACAGGGGCAAGCGATGATCAGGACTGAAACCGAATTGACAATGGCGTAGGCGATCGCTGGATCCGGCCCGAAGATCGCCCAGACGACGAAGGTAATGACTGCAATCAGGAGGACGATCGGGACGAAGTAGCCCGCGACTTTGTCCGCGGTCTTCTGGATCGGGGCACGGCTCCGCTGCGCCTCTGAAACCATGTGCACGATCTGGGAGAGCACGGTATCTCTACCGACCTTTTCGGCGCGCATCACAAAAGAGCCAGTCTGGTTGATGGTCGCGCCGATCAACTTGTCCCCTGGAGATTTCTTCACCGGCACGGGCTCACCCGTGATCATCGCTTCCTCGACGTTGCTCTCGCCCTCCAAGAGCACGCCGTCGGCCGGAATTTTTTCCCCAGGGCGGACGCGCAGGCGATCCCCGGCGCGGATGTCTTCGATGGCAATCTCCTCTTCTTCGTCGGAGTCCGTCAACCGGCGTGCCGACTTGGCAGC
>JBLHKE010000333.1:0-8203 GCA_047619485.1 Verrucomicrobiales bacterium
CTCGAAGTGGATCTGGATGGCCATGAACTACCCAAGTGGCTGCGGGGTTTGGATGCACACAAGGAGCACATGACCATCCTGCAGGGGCTCTCGGCCAAGATGAGTGAAAACGTCCACTGGTCGTTCTCATCCGTGATGGGCTGTTTCAAATCGCATCGAAACACCCTCAGTGCCATCAAGCGTGCGACGATCGATTTTGAACTGGCCAAGCTCTTCCCTTCTCCGTTCGGACACGTCGAGTTGTCATTCGCCGGTGGTCGAACGGGCATTGTATCGGGGTTTTCCGCACCGGCACCGCAGACGCGAAATTACTGCTACGCGGACCCAGATACCGCACGAAGCGAACTATTTAAATCCGTCCTGAACCCGGATGCCGTAAATTCCGACAACGATATGTTGTCATTTTTGCAGGGCAAAGAGGGTCTGAAGGCAAGTGGGATAAGGGGTCATGAAAAGAGGCGTCAGGAGGCGCAGATCGAATCGATTAATGCGATTCGAGAGCGCAATAAAAAATTGATCACGCTTTCCGGATCGCTTGCCAAGCATCTGCCCGAACTTGCTCCAGTACATGCAAATGGTGGTGCAAATGCGAGTACGCCTGAGAAGCAGGCCGCCATGACAGAGGTGCTGATTGCGGCACTGAAGGCGGGTTTGACCAACGTCGTCACCTATACGATTGATGATCTCGGCACCCCAGTGACCGGTCTGCCGGGCAATGAAACAGATCGTGTCGGCATTCACCCCTTGGGGCATGACGAAGCCTTCGGAGGCGTGCCCGCCTGGAAGACGAGGGAGCAGATTCGGATCAGTCACGTGAATCAGATCAATACGATCATCACCAAGCTTAAGCGGGCACCCGAGGGAAATGGCACCATGTTTGACAACACGATGATCATGTATTTTCCGGAAAATGGGGAAACCCACCATGGCATCGGCTTGGAGTCCCCGTTTCTCATCATGGCTGGCAACAACTGCAATCTGGATATGGCAGGCCGCTATATCCGCCTGCCGGTGCTTGGCACCGAAGGCCACAAGACCCTTGGCAACTGGTACACCACGCTACTCAACGGCCACGGAAACCCGATGGAGCACTACGGTGACCTCGACTTGGAAATGGCTCGCAAAAAACTCGACCAAACTGGCGCGATCAAGCAGTTTATTGGCTAGTGATCCTTGGACACCAGCCCATCGATCCAGCGCTGAGGCCAGCACGCCATGCCCTCTTCTGCGCCGAGTAACGCTCCGAGCACACTGCCTCGGTGGACATTGTCACCACCGAGGTTGGAGTTCGCTATCAGCCCTTCCTCGGCGCGTCTGGAATACTTCAGCGCTAGGTAGATCACGGCTGGCACGGCACCCTCGACGTAACAGGCTGGCGACACGCGGCGTCCAACCACTTCGCGGTCGCCCCTTTTTAGCCACTGCTCGAACGGGTAGTCGAAGTGTGGGTTCCTAAGATCCCGACACTCTGCGAGCACCGCCTCCTCGAGGCTCTCGCCAGCAAAGGTTCTCTCGAGCAGGTTGAGGATCGCCTCGGCCGCTACGCGCATCTTGCCTCCCGCATGTGTCAATGCTAGTTGGCGTAGCGCATGTTCTCGCCCGGTGGCTGGCTCCTCAGCGTAGAAGATCGCCACCGCCAACATCGGTATTAGTCCGCCAATGTGTTTCTCGACGATCGCACTCTCTTCAGGCGGCTTGCCCCGTCCTAGGTTCGAGAAGAATCCCCGGTGGCACTCTTCCAAGTAAGTGTCGCGATGACGCTGCGGATGGCGGAGAAGTTCGATGTAGCGCCCCAGCGAGTCGCCAGCGTCGAAACCGCCACAGTGACATAAGGATCTCCACACCTCCGCGCCGAGTTGCGCGGTCAGTGTCGGCTCGCCCGCCGCCAGATCTTGGTGGTAGTGCACGTTGCGTTGCCCCCACAGATGTCGCCGGCCGGCGAGGATATCGAGTTCTTCACTCGGCGCCTTCCAATGTGATCTCCACAGGATGCTGCCCGGGTGCGGGCTCTTCGGCGCAACGAAATCAGTGACCCTCCCATAGTCGTTGAAGAGGGCATCGCGATCGTAGTACCAATGCACCGGCATCGCGAGGGCATCACCGATCTGGATGCCCATCAAGGCAGCCTCCATCACGTCGGAAGCAATAGGGTCGCTGCGATCTAGTTTGTTGTTCACTTGGTTCAATACGCTTCCGGTTGCTGGAGGGACTTGTCGGAAAGCAGGTTCGCCGATGCACAACCTTGCCATTCGTCCTAGGTAGAGATGCGGAAGGATTGGGCGTAGATGCTGGAAATTTGGCGGGGAGGAAACTTGGGATTATGGTGATTTCGAGCTTGTGAGGGGCTGATTTCAGGCTGGAAGATGGCTGGGCTTGGTGATAGAGATCGCAGATGAAGAATTTCGGTATTTTGATCTTGTTGTTGGGCGTTTTCGCCAGTGTGGGCTGTAGTGGCTCAAAGCAGGTTCCTGATCAAAATAGGGACAGCGCGGCGGATATATACGAGATTGGTGAGGTTTATCCGCTCGAGGAGGAGCCGAAGAAGGCGAGGAAATCGTGGCGCAAGAAGAAGCAGGAGCAGGAGGTGGCAGCGCTTGGCGAGGAAGTGCTGAAGGAGGAGGCTGTGTCGAAGAAGTCGGGCGCGAAGCCGAAGAAGCCAAGCAGTAGTTTGGACAGTGCGCTCGAGACGCTCAACGCGGCCAAAGTTCACTTGGAATTAGGGGACTATGACTTCGCGGGCGATGAGTTGCGAAAGATTGGTTCGGGCTCCGAACTGTATAAGGAAGCGCAGCGGCTGCTCGAGGCGTATCGCTAGGTGCAACTATCGATTGGCCAAACGGTTCGACCTCTAACCTTCTCCCAATGCTTGGTTACGGGATCGAATTACCGCCCTCCCAGCGCAGGTAGGGGTTGTGCTTAACCTTTGCCCTATTCGCTCAGAAGGTCTTGCATCCCTCGACCGATGGCGTCGCCAATGAGGTAGTAGGTTTCACCATTCTGGTTCCAGTGGAAGCTTTGATTGCGAGGCGAGACGGAGCTCTCGCGCCAGAAATCTCGGGTGTCAGCTGAGGAGACGTTGCCATCGAATCTGGGGTAGAGGGTGGGGTTGCCGACCGCGAGTTGGCCTTCGAGAATGGTGAGGCGGATGCCGGATGCGGAGGCTCCGCCGATACCGGTGTTGGCGATGGAGACGGGGAGCTTGGACTTGCCGAATTCGGCGCGGACATCGTCGATGAGGTCGACCATGTTTGCTTCGTATTGGGAGGCGGTGAAGTCGGAGTCTCCGTCATTCCATCCCTGGTGCCAGCCGAAGCCGACGATCTCATAACCCTGTCCAGCCCACTCGGGGAATTCGGTGTCGAGGCTATCGAGCACGTCGTGGACGTAGTCGAACATTCCGAAGTAGTAGGGGCCGACTTCGCCGCCTCTGTTGGCGACGGCGGCTGGCGAACGAAAGTCCGCGTAGAGACTTTTACCACCCCAGCTTGTTTTGATAATGAGGACGGGCTCGTCGAAGTACTCGCCCATGACCCATCCGAACCCATACTCGGGACCGAAGCGGGTGGAATCGACTCCGAAGTTGGGAAGGAGATCGCCCTTCTTCATTGTGCGGGTGGCGGCGAGGTCACTGTCGCGCCAGAAGACTTTGACGTCGTCGCGAGGAATCCAATCGCCTTCGTTATCAACCAACTGTCCGTAGTTGTCGGGGTCGCTGCTGACTTGATAGCGGAGACTGCCGATGGCTCCTGTGGCATCTCCGAATCCGGTCTCATTCCGTCCGTGGCCCTGCATGTTGGACTGACCAGATAGGATGAAGACTTTGATCCCGTCGGGATTGTCGTCCCAGGTTCTGAAGCCTGCCGAACCTAGGCCAGTGAGAGGGCGGGTGGCGACGTCGGTGAGATTCGCCACGGTCACGGTGTAGTCCGCGTCGAGGCCGAGCGGGGTCGCGGTGGTGAGGACGATGGTATCCGAATTTGCGCCAATGGTAGCTGCGGTGACGGCGACGAATCCACCACCATCAAGCTCGACTGTAAAGTTTGCGGCGTTGGTTGCGGCAGCGGTTTGCATGGGCTCTGAAAAGTCGAGGCTGATGGTGCTGCCATTTCCCCACACACGATCGAGCGTGGGATCCTCGAGGTCGGGAAGTCCGACTGCGAGGAAGAGCCTCTCGGCTCCAGGCTTGGGGCTGGGGAACGGTCCGAAGGTCGTCAGGGTGCCGTCCGGATTGGCGCTGACGGCAGGACTGATTCCAGGGACGAAGTTGACGAGGTCCTCGGACCAGTAGAGTCCGTAGACGTCGCCAGGATTGGATTTCCAGGTGAGGGTGATTTCGTCCAGGGCATCGCTGTATGAAATGTCGGCAATTTCGAGCGGCTGGCGGGCTTCGTCGCTTTCGACGATCTGCATCCCGTTAGGGCCGATGTGATTGAACCCGTTTCCCCAGACCTTGGCAGTGACGGAGTTTCCGGTCAGGCCTTTGAAGACAATGTAGTTGCCGGGAGTATCGGAGTTGGTGATTTCGGTGAAGGTTCCATCGAAGGCGCCGGACGTCAGGGTGAAGCTTTCTTCGGACCCTCCATTGATGGTGATCTTGCCGGTTCCGTCGCCAAACTGGTCGCGGTTCGCACCGATGTAGAAAATGAGGTCGAAGGCATCGAAGTCGATGCCGGTGACTTCGATGTCAAAAATGTTGGAACCGTCTCCGGGGGCTGCGGTGGAGTTGGCATGGCCATCCATCAGGTTGCCGTTGCCATCGTTTGGAAGGGTGGTGCGGGGCGGTTGCCAGATGTATGGGCCGCCGTTGCGAGTATCTTTGAGGGTGAAGGATACGGTCGAGCCTTCGGTGCCGGTTAGGTTCACCGCCGCCTGGGGCTGGGACGGAGCCCACGGGAGGTTGTAGTTTTGCCAAGCAGTGGTATTCCAATCGCCGAATCCTGCCGCTTGATCAGATTGGAGAGTTAGGACCGGAGCCCAAGTGTGCTCTCCACCGCCGTTTCTCCAGAAATTCACGCTGATGATTTCTTGAGCTTGGATGTTCCCGGTCATCCCTGCAATGAGAGTAGCGAGGAGGGTGATAGACTTTGACCTGTTGAGCATCAAAAAACATAAGGCGGTGCCATGCGGGCAGCTAGCAGGAAACTATACAGGCACCTACCCATTACTTGGGTATGCAACGTGCCCGGTACGGGCTGGCGCATACCTGGTCATTGGGATAAAATTAGGACTAGCTTCTTCCCGAAGTAGACGGACTTCACATCCACGCGAAAATATCCGACCCCCATGAATACCAAAACCATCGCCCGCTTCCTAACCATTGTCATCATCGCCGCCGTTGGCACTTTAAGTGCATCCGCCGCGAGGAACAAAGCGCCGCAGGTGCCCCTCACGGCAAGCGGGCAGAAACTAGAGGCGGAGTATGCTGGCCAACTGAAGATGCTGAAGGCGGAACTCTCCAAGGCTTTGCCGTCGGTGAACGAGCAGAAGACGGCCGCTTTCGTAAACACCCGTGAGGCTGAGGTGAAGGCGGAAGCAGCTCTCAAGTCGGCGCAAGCGCGCATGGGTGAGATCGGCACCGCCAAAGCTCTGGTTGGTCACGCCAAGGGCAAGTGGATCGGCGGGGCCGACAAGGGGATCGCCGCCGCCAAGGCGAAGTTGAAGACGGCGAGCACGGACGCCGAACGCGAGTCGGCGCAACAGGAACTCGTCAAGTGGCAGAAGAATCGTGAAGACGGGGTCGCGGCGCTTGAGGAGCGGCAGGCGAAGTTGGACAAAGCAGAACGTGGAAAGGCGGACGTTGAGAAGGCGATGAAGCAGGCGACTCAGGCTCTTGCGGATGCGAAATCGGGGCCGATGAGGGCGCTCCGGGACATGGGTGTCGGTTCGTTGTTGGCGAGCGACAAGCTGGATGCCAAGCTGGCGAAATATTCCGTGCTACTCGAGGCCACCCCGCGGGGGCTGGCGGCCTTCGCCCAGCAGGGCAAAGCGCAGCAGGAACTGGTCGATAAGATGCTCTCTGCCGACAAGCTCCTGGTGATGATGGCGGTCGCCGACGGCGCCGATGGTGGCAAATACGGTGAGGCGATGCAGATCTACAGCGACATCTGGAAGGCGAGTGACAAGGTTTCCCAAGCACCATTGCGGAGGCTTGCGCTGGCGATCAGCCTGGAACACGCAGTCCCCATCAAGCAGCGCAACGCGGTGGCCAACACCGATGCGCCGGCCACCGTCGATCCGGTCAAGCGCTACCTCCATTTCGAAAAAGCCTTCCTCGCTGGCGAACTCGATCCAGCGTTCAAAAACCTGAGCATCTGGGATCTCCGCATGGTCGTCAATGGCGAGGAGCCGGATGAGATCCTCGCATGGGGTCGCGAGATGCTGCGCAACTACCGCCCCGACCACATCGCCACCTCCGACTACCGCTGGCGCTACGTCGCGCTAGTCCGCAGCGACATCAAATACGGATCGCAGGACAACCAATATGACAAGAACGAGCTGCAGTTCTTCCAGAACATCCTCATGAATGGCGGCATCTGCGGTCGCCGTGCATTCATCGGCCGCTTCGTCCTGCGCGCCTTCGGGATTCCCACCACGGCGCGTCCGCAGCGCGGCCATGCCGCGCTTGCCCACTGGACACCCGACGGTTGGGTTGTCTGCCTCGGTGGAGGCTGGGGTGCCGGCTGGACTAAGACCCGCTATGACAAAGACCTCGATTTCGTTGCTACCACACAGGCGCGTGCGACCGCAGAGTCGTTCATGCAGGTCAAGCGTGCGCAGTGGGTCGGCGACGTCATGGGCGAGCCGAGAGTCTACGGCTTCCTCTCCCGCACAAAACCTGGCTTCTGGTATGGGGTGTCTCTCTACACCCAGCGAGGTATCATCGCCGCGGCCAAGACGAAGACGCTGGCAGCCGTCGGCGAGGACATCGGCGAGGCCAACGAAACCAAAGAGAAGGTGGAGATTGCCAAGGTGAAGATGACCGACAAGGACCGCGAGATTTCGGTCGATGGCAAGGGCGTGATCACGATTCCTGCAGCGGCCACCAGCAAGCCGACCAAGAGCACGGGCAAGATCATCCTCATGGACAGCTATTCCCGTGGCAAGCAACTGCACTACAGCCGTACCGGCGGGCACCAGGCGTTCGAGTACATGATCGATGCCCGAGCCGCCGGGAGATACGCGCTTACCGCACAGGTCGCCACGCCTAGCTGGAAGCAAAGCCTGCTGCTCAACGTCAACGACTCCAAGCAGCCAGTCGAGATCGCCTTGCCCCACACCCTAGGATTGTGGGACACCACGGAGCCGGTCGGGATCGAACTCACCAAAGGCAAGAACGTGCTGCGCTTTTCCCGCCAAGGCGAGGTCAAGGGAATCACCATCAAAGGCTTCACGCTATCCCCGATCTCGGGCAAGGTGAGCCTGGTGCCGAGTGAGCGTTGATCGACCTAGGCGGCGGCTCTATGGCGACCGTTCTCGGTTGCGAAAAATGTCGGGGGAACCAATCCCAACGAAGTAGATCGGTGAGTGGACAGGCAGATTGAGCATCGAGTTTTTTCCGCTACTAATAGGTGCCCCAGAGACCCCACAGACGCACGACAGGAACATCAACCGCTCGGCTCGACCGGGCTGACACGCAACGCTCGCAGCGTCCGTAACTCCCCCCAGTCATCTCCGCCTCGCATCCGCCGCGCCCCACTTTCCCGCCCCTCCGCGAACCTCTCCCGAAGCACGGCGAAGACCGACTCCAAGAACGCCTTACGCCCGACCGCCACCCCATCGCCTAGGTAGCGCACCCTGCAGCGCAACAGCTGCGGCAGCGACAGCTTCCCTCCAGCGGCCCAGACTTTCGCCACCGCCGCCCGCGACAACCCAGCGCGCACCGAATTCTCCTCACCGATACCGAACAGCACTTTTCGGTAGCGCGGTCCGACATCACCCCAGTGCGCCTTCGGCTTCAGGTCCACCAACACCCCGGAGAGCCCCGTACGCGCCGCCCGGTCGCCCGCCACCGCCTCACTGTAGCCACACCAGCGGTAGTCCTTCGGGTCATCCGCCAGTCCAGCTCTAACAGAGTTTAAATCGATGTAGGCCGCCACCTTCAAAAGCGAGTTCCAGTGCCCCTCCACGATCACGCTCTTGAAGCGCGACTCCCAAAGAACCCCGGCGCGATCGTGTTCACGATTGAACCACAGCGTAAACCTCT